>JAKLKD010000255.1 GCA_023150845.1 Myxococcota bacterium
GACGACGAACCCCGACAAAGGAACGACCCCGCCTGTCGTGAAGGTCACGCCGCCCCCCGACCCACCCGTCGTCGCCGTCGAGTCGGGCATGAAGCACAGCCCGCCCGGCGCGGTGATCCTCGGCAAGTCCCTCTCGCTCAAGGCCACCCTGCCCAACGACGCCTGGATCGTGACCGTGACTTACCGCTCCCAAGACGGCAAGGTGGGCAACACCCCCGTCCGGATGACCGGCTCCGGCGGGGTGTTCACGGCGAGCATCCCCATCGGCGAAGAGTTCGTCTCCGGCGTGGCGTACTTCATCCGGGCCGAGCCGACGGCCGGGGGTGAGCCCCTGCTCTCCGGCTCAGGCTTTAAGCCCCACAAGGTCGCCGCCCGGCGGGAGTGACCCGCCAGGCCGCGCCGCCAGGGGTCAGAACTTCACCTGCCCCCAGAGGCGCAGGGTGTCGTTCGGCAGGCTCGCCCCGCCGCGCTCCATCCGCAGGACGTAGCCGCCGCCGAGGCGCAGGTGGTCGTCGAGGAGGTGCGCCGTGGCGCCCGCGGTGACGTGCATGAGGTCGCCGTTGTCGCTGACCGCCGTGGCGTCGTCAAAGAGCTCCACACGGGCCGCGGGCTCCCAGGCGCCGATGGTGTAGCCGACCTGGGCGTAACCACCCCACTGCGTCGTGGGCGCGAACACCGACGGGTCGGTGACGCCTTCGCTGTTGGGGGTGATCTGCGCGGCGTGGCCCTCCAGCAGGACCGCGAGGCCCTTCACCCGCAGGATCACGTCGCCGCCGTAGGTCATCGTCGTCGTGGCGAACTGCGGGTTGTACATAAAGTCCCCGGCGACGCCGAGGGTGAGCGTGTCCACCTCACCCCAGGTGGCGTAGACGTCGCCGCCTTGGCTGTACTCCGCGCGCGCCGCGAGCAAGAGGCCGGGATCATCGTCGCCGAGGTAAGAGTCGTTGCCGTTGAACGCGCCGATGCGGAGCCGCACGCCGCCCTTACGCACGTCGGCGAGCACGCCCGCGTCACGGAAGGGCCCGAGGTGGTTCGACGCGACGGTGCGCTCCTGGAACACCAGGGCGCCCGTCGAGAGCAGGTTCTCGCGGCCGTACGGCACACGCTGGCTGCCGGCGCTCACGCGGGTGGTGACCTTGGCGGGATCGCCGAAGGTGTAGCCCGCCCAGGCGTCGATGATGTCGATGCGGGGGTTTTGGTCGGCGCTGAGCAGCGGATCGGCGCCTGAGGACACGCCGAACACCATGGCGTAGTCGTAACGGCCCCAGGCCCCGGTGAAGCCCAGGCGCGCCCGGCGCACCTTAAAGCCGATGTCGTCCTCAGGGTCGCCGTAGCCCGCGGGGTCCGCCTGGTCGGCGGTGTCCATGTCGTAGAGCGTGGCCCAGGTCTGCACGAGGAGGTGCGGGGTGATCGTCGGCGCGCCGCCCTCCTCCGCGACGCGGAGCGAAGGGTCACCCTCGGGGTCGATCCGGGGCGCGGGTTCAGCGGCGAGCGCGGCGCTGTGGAGCAGGGCGGTGAGCACGACGAAGGACATACGTTTGGATCGCTCCCGATAGAGGCGCTACCATATCGCGAAATGACCCCATCTCTCCTGATCCTCCTCCTCTCCTGCGACACCCAGGCCCCGACGTGGGCCAGGGCGTCGGTGATGACCGATCTCAGCCAAGGAATCGGCGGCCCCAAGGCCCTCGCCCAGCCCGGCGACGTGGTGCTTGAGAACGATCTCGTGCGCTTTGTGGTCATGGGCGGGCGCACGTCGATCGGGCCGGGGCTCTTCGGCGGCACCATCATCGACGCCGATCTCCAGCGGGCGGATCCGTCGTTCAGCCAGGGGCGCGGCAACGACCGCTTCGCCGAGCTCATCCCGACGGTGAACATGAACGTCGCGATGACCGATGAGCCCGACGAGGTCGTCATCGTCAACGACGGGAGCGACGGCGGCCCGGCCATCGTGCGCGCCGTCGGCGAGAGCGAGCCCTTCATCAGCCTGCTCGGCGGCCTCTGGGCGATCGTCGGCGCGCCGGACTTTACGATCATCACCGAGTACGAGCTCGCCCCGGGCAAGTCCTACGTCACGATGCGCACGACGGCCTTCTTCGGGCCCTCCGACACCCTCCCCGACACGACCACCGCCGTCCCGGGCGCCACGGGCAGCCTGCCGCTCCTCACCTACGCCTTAGAGACCGGCGTGGCCTTCGGCGACTTTTACCTCCAGGGCGGCCACGTCGACGTCTTCGCCCCGGGCATGGGCTTTGATGAGGACGGCGCGGTCTACGCCGCTGAGCTCGCCGGGCGTAACACCTTCCACGATCCCTTCGTGCTCGACTTCATCGGCGGCAGCGCCGACGGCGTGAGCTACGCCTTGGCGAGCCTCGACGGCGAGATGTTTGTGCCCCTGTTCACCTCGTCCCAGACCGCCGGCTTCGGCGCTGGGGTCGAGGGCGACCCGGACAACTCCGACCGTTTCCCGCCGCTCACCGCCCTCACCTACACCCGCATCTTCGCCTTGGGCGACGGCGACATCGGCTCGGCGCTCGAGAGCGTGTGGACCGCGCGCCAAGACGCCGGGGTCGCCCTGACCTTGGGTGAGGTGCGCGGCAACGTCTACGACCCCCGCAGCATGACCCCGCTGAGCGGCGTGAAGGTCTTCGCCTACGCCCCCGGCGCCGAGACGCCTACCCTGGAGTGGACGACGGACGTGAGCCTCGACGACCACGTCGACGACGGCTCCTTCGCCGGTGTGCTGCCCGTGGGTGACTGGGAGCTGCTCGTGCATGAGCAGGGCCGCCCCTTGAGCGCGCGCCTGCCTGTCACCGTGAGCGCGGAGGCCCCCCTCACCCTCACCTTGGTGGCCGGGCGCTCCGGCGACGTCTCCTTCACGATCTTCGACGAGCAGGACATGCAGGTCCCGGCGAAGGTCACGGTGATCCCCGCCGACGGCGGCCCCGTCGTGCGTGACCCGGTGCTCGGCGACGGCTACATCGCGGGCGACCCCGAGGCCATCGTCTTCTGCCCCCACGGCGCCTGTGAGGTCCGCCTGCCGCCCGGGGACTACGTCGCTTACGCCACCCGCGGCCCGGAGTATGAGCTCGGCATCCAGGCCTTCACCGTACGCGCCGACATGCCCGCGGAGATCGAGCTCACCGTCGTGCGCAGCGTCGACACCACGGGCTTCGTGAGCGCGGACTTCCACGTGCACAGCGCGCCGAGCCACGACAGCGGCGTGAGCCTCCCCGACCGCGTCGGCACCATGGTCGCCGAGCACGTCGAGTTCTTCATCAGCTCCGACCACGACTACATCAGCGACTTCCGCCCGGTGATTGAGGATCTCGGCCTGGAGCCCTTCGTCGCCACCGCCGTCGGCCTGGAGGTCACCCCCGTCGAGCTCGGGCATTACCTCGCCTTCCCCGTGCGCCGGGACCCCCTCGTGGTCGCGGGCGGCGCCTTTGACTGGTCGGGGCTTGAGCCTGATGAGATCCTCGACGAGCTCCGCGCCTTGGGCGACGGCAGCGTCGAGCCGGTCACCTTCGTCGCCCACCCCCGCGACGGCATCTTGGGCTACTTCGACCAGTACGGCTTCTCGCCCTACGGCGGGACCGAAGGTGAGCCGCTCTTGGAGGCCGGCACCTCGGCCTTGGTGAACCCGCTCTTGAACACCAAGAACTTCACCATGGACTTCGACGCCTTGGAGCTGCTAAACGGCAAACGCTACGAGATGATCCGCACGCCGACCGCTGAAGAGGTCGCCGCCTACGCCGCCGACCCGACGTCCATCGACGGCTACGACGTCATGGAGCGCAGCGCCGAGGAGCAGCAGGCGCTCATCGACGGCGTCTACACCTTAGGCGACGCCCTGCACGGCCAGGTAGACGACTGGTTCACCTTGTTAAACCTCGGTTATCGCTTCACCGCCCTGGGCAACTCCGACACCCACGGCAAGACCTCCATCGAGGCGGGCTGCCCCCGCAACTGGGTGGCCTCGCCCACCGACGACCCGGCCTACATCCGCGTCGAGGACATCGCTGAGGCCATCCGCCGCGGCGAGGTCATCGCGTCGAGCGGCCCCTTCTTACGCTTCAACGCCAACGGGAACACGCCCATCGGCGGCACGGTGACCAGCGGCGGCGAGGTGACCTTTGAGCTTGAGGTGTCCTCGCCGACCTGGTTCGACGTGAGCCGCGTCGAGCTCTACAAGAACGGCACGCTCATCGCCGAGTGGGCCATCGAGACGCCCAACGCCGACATCGTGAACCTCAGCACGACCTTCACCGACGCCCCCGAGGAGGACGCCTGGTACGTGCTCATCGCCATGGGGGAGTCCGACCTCTACCCCCTGTTCACGCCGACGGACTACCCCCCGGTGCAGCTCCAAGACGTCGTGTTTGAGGCGCTCTCGACGGTGCCGGCCGTGGGTGGGCTCCTGAGCACGCTCCCGCCGATGCCCCGCAGCGGCCCGACCTACCCCTACGCCCTGACGAACCCCATCTGGGTGGACCTCGACGGCGACGGCTTCGATGCGCCGGGCTTGCCGAGCTGGCTCGTCGCCCCGGAGCCCCCGGAGGAGTAGGCCGCCGCTCAGCGTTTGACCTGCTCTGTCCAGCGCCAGGTCATCGTGTAGGGGTGGTACCAGCCCGCCTCCTGCAGCGCAAAGAAGAGCCCCTCCTCGATGATGAGGGGCTCCCCCCGGTACAAGAAGAGCTGAAGCGGGGAGCTCGGGGGGTACCTCACCTCGACGCTCACCTCGGCCTCGACGACCCAGCCGCCCTCCGTCGGCGTCGCGACGGCGCTGAGCAAGCAGGGGTTGAGCGCCAAGGCCACCCGCGGGTCGTCGACGCCGTAGGTGAAGACGATCTTCTTGGGGCCAAACCGCAGGGGGGCTTCGCCGGTCTTGGGCAGGCGCTCGATGAACTCTTGGAGCGGCGCGGACACCCGCTCCGAGCGCAACGCGAAGTCGCTCCGGCGCTCACGGTCCTCGCCGGGGAGGTGCAAGAGCGCCTGCTCCAGCGCCACCTCGGGGAAGATCGGCGCCGCGACCACGCTCATCGCGACGCCGAGCGAGGCGATGGCGAGGCGATCCTCAAGGTCCAAGGCGGGCAGGCCGCGCTGGGTGTAGGCCGAGAACAGCGCCTCGCGCCGGGCGCGCTGCTCGGCGAGGCAAGGCTTGAGCACGAAGGGCACGAGCGCGAAGCTCACCGCCCAGCACACCGCCCTCGCCGGGCGCATCGGGCCCGCGGGGAAGACGGCGACGGCGCCGATGACGGCGGGCAGCACCATCGACGGGCTGTGCCAGAGGATCCCGAACGCGACGAGGCTCAGGGCGAGGGTGAACAGCGCGGCGAACAGCGCCCGGAGCGGGCCGCTCACGGCGGGGCGGCGCAGGGGCGCGCCGAGGTGTAGACGATCTCCCGGGTGACGCGCAGGCGCATCGGGCCCGCGCGACCTTGGCCGTAGAGGCGCTCCGAGGTCGGGTGCCCGCCGGGGCCGAGGAGGATCTCGACGTCGAGGTCCGTGAGCTTGCCGACGGACTCGGTCTCGACGGGCCGCTCGACGATGAGCGAGAGCGCCCGGGGGCGCAAGCTCTCGCGGTCGAAGGTGACCGTGCCGCGGTTCGCCCGGAAGCGCCCCTGGTCAAAGAGCCGGGTGAGCACGACCTTGTCGCCGTCGGCCTCGGCGTAGAGCGTCGAGACCTCCCCCTCCACGACGCTGGTGAACCCGGTGAAGAGATCCTGGGCCTCGCCGAAGAGGCCGCCGTCCTCTCCACCGACGAAGACGCCGAAGAGCGGCGGCATAAACGGCAGGCTCCAGCTCCCGACGCCGTAGCTCATCGTGAGGCCGCCGGGCGGGTCCACCACCGGGGTCCACTCCAGGGCCGTCCACGCGCCCTCGACGAGGCGACCGGCGACCGTCCAGCTCCGCTCGGACTGGGCGACGGCCATGCCCGCGCTCTGGTGGACCTCGGCGGTGATGTCGAGGCAGCCCGCAGGGCGAGGGCGGCCTGGGCGTGCTCAACGAGGGCGGCGGGGTCGTCGGGGAGAGGCGTCATGTTCGGCTCCTTGTGCGTGTCGCGCGACGAGGGGGATGACCATTCCCTTCAAGGGTGTAGCACGTCCGCGGCCAGCGGGGCCGTCGCTGCGCTCGGGCGAGCCGTCCGGCCTTCGGTTAGGTTCAAGGGAGCGCGGAATTGGGAGGAGACGCCCGCCCCACGAGACCACGGCTGGAGCCCAAGAAGATGGCAGAGTTGCCCGAGAAGATCTACAGCGAGCACCTGAGCTCCGCGGCGGCCGCCCTTGAGGTCGCCGACCTGCACTTCGGCCGCGCCCACCGCCTCGCCTGGCTCGGCCCCGACGGCCACGGCGATCGCCAGCGGGTCTTGCCGCTCCTGCGTGACCTCGTGCGTTTGATCCGGGAGCAGAGCGTCGAGCTCGCCGCGGTCTTGGACTGGTGGCGGATCGCCGCCTTGGGGGAGCCCGCCGCCGCCGGGGGTGACACCATCGGCCACGTCTTGGCGAACCCGACGGGCGAGGTCCTGCAGGCGGTGCTCGCCGCGCCGCATGAGCGCCCGCTGGCCCATGTGCGGGAGCTTCATGGCCGCATGGACCGCGTCGTCGAGCTCCAGGCGCTCCTCCAGCGGCCCTTGGGCGTGAAGGTCGCCCCGGCGATCGCCGTGCTCAGCGCCGCCAACGCCGAGTGTGAGCGGGTGGTCAGCGCGGCCCTCGCCTACGCCCCGCCCCCCGAGGGGCTGCGGCTGCTCGGGATCAGCCAAGCCGAGCTGGAGGCCTGGGCGGCGACCCCCCTTGACCACCGCAGCATCACCCGGAACACCTCGGTCTGGGACACCATGGTCCGGGGGCTCAAGGAGCGCGCCCGCCGGGTGACCGAGCTCGTGGAGCGCTGGCCGACGCGGACGCCGCCGGAGCTCACCTTGCCCGAGGCTTGGGAGGACGACGTGCGGCGCGCGCTGGCGAGCTACGCGCCCCTCGCCTTGGCGCTCATCGCCGACCTGCTCCCCGAGCCGCCTCCCCGCCCGATCCTCGACCCCCAGCCGGGTCGTTTCCCGCCTCTCACCGAGCTGAACGACCGCGCCGTCGTGTTTTTTATGGCCCGGGAGGCGCATGACGCGGCCAAGACGCCCCACACCGCCTGGATGAAGGAGGTGAACCGGGTGATCACCGAGCTTCGGAGCGAGGCGCGGCGGCTGCGGGGCACCTTGGGGGACCGGGTCGCACCGATGCTCAACGACATCGAGGCCATGCTCCGGGAGCCGAACCTCGTGCGCGCCAAGGAGGTGTTGACGCTCCTGCGCGGCCAAGAGGGGCCTCGGGGGGCGGATCCGAAGGACCTCGTGCTCGCGTACTGCGAAGAGACCTGCGCGGAGCTGGCCCGCCTCGGGCTCAACGCCCCCGCCCAGCCCCAGAACGACCCGAGCGGCCTCGCCTGGCGCCGGGCGGTGGAGTCCGCGCTCCCCCAGGCCCGGGAGCGGTACCTCAGCCGCCTCGATCAGGTCAACGCCCAGCTCAGCGTCTATGGCCGAGATGACCTCTCCTTCGCCCGGGCCGTGCAGGCCGCGAAGGCCGAGGCGCCGCGGCGCACGCTGCGGGCCCTGCGGGAGCTGGTGGAGGAGCTGGAGGCGACGACGGCGCGGCAGCGCGCCCAGGACGACGAGGCCCTGGGGGAGGAGCTCGCCGCGCTCCGCGACCGAGTGGCGACACGGCAGGACCGCGCGGGGCTCTGGGGGCTCTTGTTGATCCTCGCCGAGCGACGGGCCGCGGGCCTGGACGTCTCCCAGGCCCAGGCGGATCTGGTCCTCGCGTTGGAGCGCGCTGAAGGCGCTGATCCCCCCGGCGCGGCGCTGTGCCGCCGGGAGGGCCGCGCCGCGCAGCGGGTGGCCTGGGTCTTGGGTGGGCTCCCGGCCAAGGGCCCGGAGACACGGCCGACCCGACCTGGCCCCGAGGGGCTCCTCCTCGCGGGCCCCGACGCCCTCGACGCGCGCCTCGGCGCCTGGGCGCTCCTCACCACGACGGCGCCCAAAGGGGGCGGGCGACCGACGATCTTCTTCACCGACGGCCAGACGGTCACCGGGCCCTGGACCCAAGACGCCGCGGGTAAGGTCTCCCCGAAGCACCCAAGCGGGGTGGTCTGTGAGGAGCCCGAGGAGGCGTTTGTGCGCCGCAGCGGGCGCGTCGCCTTGGGCAACGGGCAGTGGCTCGTGCCCTACCCGCCGAGCTTTGAGGAGCTCGCCCGCCTCGCCCCGATCCGGGATCAGCGCGGCGACGAGGACGTGGCGCGGTGGCTGAACCACGAGCTCGCCGGGGCGCCCTCCGCCGAGGCCCTGCGCGCGCTCCTCGACGCCCCGACCACCCCGCCGGGCCTGAGAGAGGCCCGCGCGGCGCGCCTGAACCCCCTGATTGAGCGGGCCGAGCGCGCCGAGGCGCGGCGGGCGGTCGCCTTTGACGCCTTGGGCAGCGCGCCGTCGGTGCTCAGCGCCTTGGCCAGCCAGCTCCG
>JAKLKD010000256.1 GCA_023150845.1 Myxococcota bacterium
GTGGAGCGTTGCTCAGACCTCCAGCGGCTCGCCGAGGCTCTGGGCCGCCTCGACGGCGCGCGCTCGGCGATGGCCCCGGCGCCGCGACCTTGGGTGAGCCCGCCCCGGGACCAGCGCCCGGCCCGCCTCGCCCGGGGGGATCGGGTGGCCACGGTGACCCCCGGCGAGCTGGCGCTCCTCGCCGATCCCGACGCCCGCCTGCTCTTTGAGCTGCGCCTCGCCGAGCGCGCCTTGCTCTGCTACAGCCCGCCGACCACCCCACCTCGGGCCCGCGCCGCCCGCAGCCCGGCGGGCGGGGACCGCCGCGGGCCGATCCTCCTCTGCCTCGACCGCTCCGGCTCGATGCAGGGGGCGCCGTCCGACGCCGCCCGAGCCTTGACCCTCTGCCTCGCCCGGGCCGCGCTCAGCGCCGGGCGCCCGCTGCGCGTGACCCAGTTCTCCGCCGGAGCCATGACGGAGTGGGTGGACCTGAGCGCCTGGCCCGCGGCCCTGCCCGCGCTCCTGCGCCTGCTCACCCGGGGCCTCTCCGGCGGCACCGACCCCCGGGCGGCCCTGCGCGGCGCCGTCGCCGCCTTAGACGACCCCCGCTACGCCCAGGCCGACCTCCTGCTCGTGAGCGACGGGCGCTTTCTGCCTGAGACCGAGACCACCGCCGCGCTCACCGAGGCCCAGGCCGCTCGTGGGCTCCGGACCTGGGCGCTCTTGTTGCCGCCCGCTGGGGTCAGCGACGAGGCCGCCGCGGAGGCCGTGCCTTGGGCGGGGCGGGTCATCGTCGCCCGCCCCGAGACCTGGCCCACCGGCGTGTGGACCGTGGTGCGCGGCGCGACGGAGCGCTGAGCCCCGTCACTCCGTCCGGGCGTCGATGCGGTCCACGGCGTGAACGGGGGCGCCGTCGCCTTGCATGAGGTGGGCGATGGCGCCGAGCACGGCCTTGTGCTTCTGCAGAGTGCGCTGGCCCTCAAAGCTCTTGGAGATCACCTGAATCTCAAAGTGCCCGCCGCCGCCGGCAACGGACACCTTGGCGCCGGGGATGGCGGCCTCGATGGCGGCGGTGATGGCGGCGAAGATGTCGCCCTGGAAGTTGGTGGGGTGGTGACCGGACATGGGGAGCTCCGAAGGGGGGATTAAGGCGTGGCGCCGAAGTCAGGGGGCACGGTGACGCCGAGCTGGTCCACGAGGAAGGCCCACTGGTCCACCCACTCCTCGATGGACTTGGCCGTGGGTTTGCCCGCGCCGTGGCCGGCGTTGACGTCTACACGGATGAGGATGGGCTCGGGGCCCCCTTGGGCGGCCTGGAGCGCGGCGGCGAACTTGAAGCTGTGGCCGGGCACGACGCGGTCGTCGTGGTCGCCGGTGGTGATGAGCGTGGCGGGGTAGGCCGCGCCGGGCTTAATGTTGTGCAGGGGCGAGTAGGCGTAGAGCCACTGGAACTGCGTGGGGTCGTCTGACGAGCCGTAGTCGCTCACCCAGGCCCAGCCGATGGTGAACTTGTGGAACCGCAGCATGTCGAGCACGCCGACGCCGGGCAGGGCCGCGCCGTAGAGCTCCGGGCGCTGGGTGATCGCCGCGCCGACGAGCAGGCCGCCGTTGGAGCGCCCGCCGATGGCGAGCTTCGGCGTCGAGGTGTAGCCTTCAGCGATGAGGTACTCCGCCGCGGCGTGGAAGTCGTCAAAGACGTTCTGCTTGTTCGCCAAGCGCCCGGCGTCGTGCCACTCCTGGCCGTACTCGCCGCCGCCGCGCAGGTTCGCCACGGCGTACACCCCGCCGAGCTCCAGCCACACCCGGTTCACCGTGCTGTAGGCCGGGGTGAGCGGGATGTTGAACCCGCCATACCCGTAGAGGTAGGTGGGGTTTGAGCCGTCGAGGGCGATGCCCTTCTTGTGCACGATAAACATCGGGATCTTCGTGCCGTCCTTCGACGGGTAAAAGACCTGCTTCACCTCATAGGCGGCCTCGTCCATGCTCACCGTCGGCGCCTTCACCAAGGTGGAGGTGTTGTTGAGCACGTCGTAGCGGTAGACGGCGCCGGGGGTCATGTAGGAGGTGAAGCTGTAGTAGACCTCCTTGTCCTCCCGCAGGCCCGCGAAGCCGCCCGCGCTGCCGAGCCCGGGCAAGGCCACCTCGCTGAGCTTCTTGCCGCTGATGTCGTAGACCTCGACGAGGCTCTTGGCGTCCTTGAGCCGGGTCACCAAGAAGCGGTTGGAGACGAGGCTCACCGACTCCAAGGGCTCGGCCTGCTGGGGGATGAGCTCCTTCCAGTTGGCGCGGGCGGGCTTTTGGATGTCGATGGCGATCACCCGGCCCCGGGGGGCGCCCTGGTCGGTGGAGAAGTAGAACAGCGGGCCGTCGTTGCCGATGTAGCTGTAGTAGGCGTCAAACTCGCCGATCAGCTCCACGACGGGGCTGTTCGGGGTCTTCAGATCCTTGAGGAACACCCGGTTCTTGGGCTCGGTGCCCTGCCAGTTGGGGATGACCAGCGTGTTGCCGTCTTGGGTGACCGCGCCGCCGAAGCCCCACTCGGGCTGGTCCGCGCGCTCGTAGATGAGCGTGTCGGCGGACTGGGGCTCGCCCAAGCGGTGGTAGTAGAGCTTCTGGTAGTAGTTCGCCTGCTCGAAGTCGTTGGGGTCCTTCGGGGGGTCGTAGGCGCTGTAGAAGAAGCCCTTGCCGTCCTTCGTCCAGGAGGCCTCGGAGAACTTGATGTGCTGGAGCAGGTCGGGCAGGTCTTTGCCCGTGGCCACGTCACGCACGCGGAGCTCTTGCCAGTCGGAGCCGGCCTTCGACAAGGAGTAGACGAGGTGTTTGCCGTCGTCGCTCGGAAAGGTGCCCGAGAGCGCGACGGTGCCGTCTTCGCTCAAGGTGTTGGGGTCGATGAGCACCCGGCCGTTCTCGTAGGGGCCCGTGCCCACCATGAGCTGCGCCTGGTTCATCAGGCCGTCGTTGAAGGTCCAGAACCACACCGCGCCACGGCGGCCCGGCGCCGAGGTGCGCTCGAAGTCCCAGAGGGCGGTCATGCGGGCGCGGATGGCGTCGCGGCCGGGGATGGCGCCGAGCACCTTGAAGGTCAGCTCGTTCTGGGCGGCCACCCAGGCCTTCGTGTCCTCAGCGTCGGTGTCCTCCAGCCAGCGGTAGGGGTCGGACACCTTGGTGCCGTGGTAGTCGTCTACCTGCTCAACCTGCTTGGTGACCGGGTAGCTGAGCCCTTGGGGCGAGATGTCGGGCGCGCTGTCGTGCTTGGGGGTGCAGGCCATCAGCGAGACCATCAGGGTCAGAGGGGTGACGTTCATCGACGCTCTCCGTAGATTGAGGCGCCTTAACTCGCTTGCGCTTGGGTCGGGACAGGGTGAAGGAGCGAAGAGGAGGTGTCTCGGTGCGAACGGCTTCCCTGAGCGCAGAGCGTGCGGCGTTGTTGATCATCGACTGGCAGGAGCGCTTACACCCCGCGATGGCTGAAGGTGCGCGGGAGTTTGGGCTCAAGCAGGCCGAGACGCTCTTGTTCTTGGCGCGTGAGCTGGCCATGCCGGTCCTCGTCACCGAGCAGTACCCCCGCGGCCTGGGCCACACCGTGCCGTCGCTGCAGGTCGTCGAGCCCTTCGAGAAGACCCACTTCTCCGCGCTGGCCGAGCCTGGCTTTGAGGCGCTGCTCTCCGGCTCGGGCCGGGATCAGCTCATCGTCGTGGGCATGGAGGCCCACATCTGCGTCGCTCAGACCGTCCGCGATCTCCTCGCGACGGGTCGCCAGCCCTTCGTGGTGGCGGACGCCTGCCTCTCCCGTCGGGAGCTGGACTGGCGGCTGGGCTTGGAGCGCATGACCGCGCTCGGCGCCTCCTTGGTCACCGCCGAGGCAGTCGCCTTCGAGCTGCTCGGCCGCGCTGGCACGCCCCTGTTCAAGGCGATCAGCCAGCGCATCAAGTAGGAGACCCCTATGCGCTGCAACCCGACGCTGCTCTTCTCGCTCCTGGCCTTGGCCTGCGCCCCCAAGGAGACCCGCCGCCCGGTGGAGTCCCCGCCGAGCGGCGGCGGGGGCGGCACCACCAGCGGCGCCACGGCCCCGACGGCCGCGCCTCTGCCTCCCCCGGGCCCCGTAGGCTCCGCCTTGGACGCCGCCCGGCTCTCCGCGCTCCAGGGCGGGCCTTGGGTCGATCAGTTCGGCACGGTGCTCACCTTCAAGAGCCCCGTCGAGGCGGAGACCGGCGGCAAGACCGGCTCGGTGATGGGCCTCTTCTGCGACCTCGGCGGCAAGTCCGTGCCTTGCCTGGGCCTGGAGCTGCCGACCGTGGTGGCCGACAAGTCGACGCGGCTCCTCGTCTTGGTGGAGGAGACCCCGGAGACCCTCACCCAGTACAAGGTCGCCGAGGGCTATTACGCCATGGGCCCCGTGCCCGGCGGCCAGGTCTTCACCCGCCTCGGCCCGCCGCCGGACGCCGAGCGCCTGGACGAGCAGGTGCGCCTGATGCTCGGCCGCGACGGAACCCCGTTGTTCTGTGTGCGGGAGGGCGGCGCGACCTTGACCTGCGGCGGCTACGCCCAGGCCGTCGAGCTGATGCCGCTGCACAGCGCCCTCGTCGAGCGCCGCCGGGTGGTGATGGTCGCCGAGATCCCGACGCTCAAACTCTGCGCTTCGGGGCTCAGCGTCGTCGGGGAGCTCTCCACCCCCGCCGAGCGCCCCCTTGGCCGGGTCGTTACCCCGACGATCCCCCGTGAGGACCACATCGCCCGCATCACCTCGTCTGTGGGCGAAGGCTTCGAGATCACCGAGGCGTTCTGGATCGACCTCGACGGCGACAAGAAGGACGAGCTGCTCTTTGAGCTCGGCTTCCCGGCGAGCGTCGAGGGGGTGCCCGCCCGGGCCCTCGTGGGCGTGCTCGACGACGGGCGCGTGACTCGCCTCGCCCAGGTCGAGGCCAAGGACAGCGTCGCCGCCGCGCCCCGGGCGCGGATCAGCGGCGTGATGGACCCCTCGGTGACCGGCGTGCTCTCGGTGCTCATCACCTTCGAGGGCGGCACCCAGTCGGGCTACACCGTGCAGCGCGTCGACAGCGCGGGCAAGGTCACCCGGGTGTTTGAGCGCGGCTGCTGAGCCCCAGAGACGACGACGCCCGGGCTGATGGGTCAGCGCCGGGCGTCAGAGAGGCTCAGGGCTCAGGGGCGGACGTGGCGCCGGGGAGGCGGGGCCGCGTGATGCACCACGACGTGCCGGGGCGCCGGAGCGGGGGCGATGATGACCCGGGGAGGAGGGGCCGGGGCGATGATGACCCGGGGAGGCGGCGGGGCGGCCTGAACGACGACCACCTGCGGCGGCGGAGCGGGCTCAACGATGACCACCTGCGGAGGGGGCGGGGCGGGCTCAACGATGACCACCTGCGGCTGGGGTGGCGGCGGAGCCCCGACGACGACGACAACATCGACCCCCGCGAAGGCCGTCTGAGCGAGAAGCAGGCTGAGTCCGAGCATGGGTCATCTCCGTGTTGTTCACGCCGGTTACGCCGCCCTCGGCGGGCCCATTCATGGCGCTGGAGACTTTTGTGTCCGCGAGGATCCGGCGCCGCTTGAGCGGCCCGCGCCGATGGATTAGTCTCGGGTGTCCCTCATCTGGTCCCGGAGAGCGCCATGTCCTCACTGAACCCCACGGCCCGCCCCGTCGGCGTGCTCACCGATCTCGTGCTCCCCGAGGTGCGCTGGCGTGACGCCGCGTTGGTGCTCGGCGGCGCCTTGCTCGTCGCGGCCGCCGCGCAGGTGCGGATCCCGCTGCCCTTCACCCCCGTGCCCATCACCGGGCAGACCTTCGGCGTCGCGCTCGTCGGCGCCTCCTTGGGCAGCCGCCGGGGCGCGCTCTCGATGGCGCTCTACGCGGTCCTCGGCGCGATCGGCCTGCCGTTCTACGCGGGCGGCGAGTCCGGCGTGGACTACGCCTTCGGCGCCACCTTCGGCTACCTCATCGGCTTCGTCGCCTCGGCGGCGGTGATCGGGGCCCTGGCCGAGCGCCAGACCGATCGTCGCCCCCTCACGGCGTTTCTGAGCGTGCAGGCCGGGAGCCTGCTCATCTTCACCTTCGGCGTGCTCGGGCTCATGGCCACCCAGGGCTACTCCTTGGGCGAGGCCGCCGCCCGCGGCTGGCTGCCCTTCATCCCCGGTGACCTCGTGAAGACCGCCCTGGCCGCGGGGCTCCTGCCCGGCGCCTGGAAGCTCGTCGAGCGCTTCACGGGCAAGTGACCCCACCGGCGCCGTCTAAGGCGAAGGTGTAGACCCCGCCGGGGCTGATCTGCACGGAGCAGACGCCCTCGGCGGCGGGATCCGAGAAGCTCACCTTCGCGGTGTAGCGGCCCTCGGGCAAGGTGAGCTTGGGCTGGGGCAGCTTCGTCGTTACCCCGGCGAGGGTGACCGTGGCCCCGGCGGGCTTGCTGCGCAGGGTGACCTCAACCTGGGCCGGGGGCGGCGGCTTCGTGCGCCGGGTGGGCTCGGGCTTGACCGCGACCTCCTCTTTGGGCGCAGCCTCGACCTTGGGCGGGGGCGCGGGCTCGACCTTGGGCGGGGGCGCGGGCTCGACCTTGGGCGGGGCGACGGGGGCCTCTGGCGGGGCGACGACGACGGCGCGCTCCGGGGGCAAGGCCTCGACGGGCAGGGGCTCCGGCTCCTTGGGCCCGTTGTCCAGCGTCACGAAGATGGCGGAGACGAGGCCCAAGGTCACGCCGATGACGGCGACGGGCACGAGCAGCCAGCGGGGGTGCTGGGTGGGCGGGGCGCTCGCCTCGACGAGCATCGGCGGCGGCAGCTCCACGGGCGGCGTCTGCATCGAGGGCGCGGGGCCGGACAACACGTCGCTGTCGTCCTCGACGATGGAGGGCACGGCGATGGGGCGGTTGCGGTAGAGCGGCTCGACGACGAGCTCGGCGTACTGGTCCAGGGGTGTGGCGCGCACGGGGCTGCGCAGCAGAAACTCCCGGGTGAGGCGGCGCACGTCGGCGGCGGTGGGGCGGCGCTCGGGGTCGTAGCGTAAGAGGCGGCCCACGAGGTCCCGGAGGGCGGCGCGGGCGGCCTCGTCGGGCACATCGGGCGGGTTCAGGGCGGCGAGGCGCTCGGCGAGGGCTTTGCCGAAGAGGTGGGGCTTCACCGACATACGCCCGAGGCGCTGGCCGCTGAGGAGCTCAAACAGGGTGGCGCCCATGGCGTAGACGTCCACCTCGGGGGTGGGCGGGTCGCCGTCAAAACACTCCGGCGCCATGTACATCGGCGAGCCGATCTGCACGAGCTGGGTCGAGGCCTCCCGGCTGTCGAACTCGCCTCGGGCGGTGCCGAAGTCGAGCACCTTCACGCCGCCGGTCAAGGAGATGAGGATGTTGGAGGGCTTGATGTCCCGGTGGATGACGCGCAGGGGCCGGGTCTCGCCGGGGGGCACGCTGTTGTAGGCGGCGTCGAGGGCCGAGGCGACCCGGGCGATGACCTCCAGGGCGGTGGAGGTCGGCAGGGGGCCGTTCTCCCGCAGGACCTTGTCTAAGGTGAGGCCCTGGATGTGCTCCATGACGACGGTGAGGCGGCCGCGCCAGGTGGTCAAGGACTCGACCCGCACGATGTTGTCGTGGCTCAGGCGAGAGAGCAGGGCGGCCTCGTCCCGGGCCCGGCCCGCCACCTCGGCGTGGCCCATCCAGTCCGCCTTGAGCACCTTGAGCACCACGGTGCGCTGCAGCGGACCCTCTTGGAGACGGGCGGAGAACACCTGGCCGAAGGTGCCTTCGCCGAGGCGCTCCAACAGCTCGATGTCATCGGGGAGGGCGGACGTCGGGTTCATGGTCACTTCGCGCAGACGTTGGTGGCGCCCGGCGTCCCATAATCCTTCAATGAGCCGCTGGTGGTGTAGGCGGTGGCGGTCGTGCGGCACCAGCGCGCGCCGGAGTCATTGTCGGCGGCGCTGAGGTGGTTCTTGGAGAGCTCAAGGCTGTACCCCGCCTGGGGGGTCGGCCAGCTCGCGCTGGGGCTCGTCCGGGCGTCGGGCGCCAAGGTGTCGAGGGTGACGGTGGGGTAATCGACGCCGACAAAACTTACAGTGTAAGTCGCGCTGTTGTCGCTGGTGAGGACAAAGCTCGGGTCGAAGCTCTCGCCGAAGGGGCTCGTGAGGCCGTAGTCGCTGCCGTAGACGTAGTCGCAGGCCGCGCCTAAGGCGGCGTCGTCGTAACAGAGGACGACGGCGCTCCCCGCGAGGAGCTCAAGGTCGTCGGCGATGACAAACTCGGCGTCTCCGCCGCTGTGCGCGCGGTGGAGGAGCAGGCCGCGCAGGTTGAGGTCGTCGGCGCTCACGTTCCACAGCTCAAGCCACTCCCCGTTGGGGTCGCCGAGCGCGGAGGGGTCGATCATCAGCTCGCTGAGCACCAGCTCGCCGCCGGAGTAACAGGCGCCGTCGGCGCTGTTTCCCTCGTCTACGGCGTCGTCGCAGTCTTGGTCGAGGCCGTCGGCGCAGTAGTCCGGCGATCGTGGCGTCGTCGTCGTCGCAGTCCCCGGCGGTGGTGGTCGGCCAGGAGGCGCTGGTGTCGCAGCGGGCGCTGGTCGCGGAGGGGTCGCCGTAGCCGTCGAGGTCGTCGTCGGCGTAGTGGGTGGTCTTGGTGGCGGCGGAGGCGCTCGTGTCGGCGTCGTCGGCGCTGCCGTCGCAGTCCTCGTCGGTGTTGAGGGCGTCGCAGCGCTCCGAGGCGGCGGGGCTCACGTCGGCGTCGCCGTCGTCGCAGTCGCTGTCGTCGAGGGCGTAGCCGTCCTCGTCGGGGTCGCAGCGCAGGATGCCCGCGCTGGAGTCGTCGCCGTAGCCGTCGCCGTCGGCGTCGGGGTAGGCCCGGGTCTTGCCCGCGGCCCGGGCGGTGGAGTCGTCGTCGTCGGCGAGGCCGTCGCAGTCCTCGTCGAGGTTCAGCGCGTCACACTCCTCGGTGGCGGCGGGGTTGGAGCTCGCCCGGGTGTCGTCGCAGTCCCGGGAGTCGGTCGTGGCGTAGGTGTCGTTGGGGTCGCAGAGCAGGCGGCCGTCGTCGCTCGCGCCGTAGCCGTCGCCGTCGCGGTCGGGGTGGTAGGTGAGCCCGGCGCTGAGGTCCACGTCGTCGTCATCGTCGTCGGCGAGGCCGTCGCAGTCCTCGTCCTCGTCGCCGCCGTCACACTCCTCGGCCTCGGCGGGGGAGATGTTGGCGTCGGTGTCGTCGCAGTCCTCCTTGTTCGTCACGAGGTAGGTGCTGTTGGGGTCGCAGCGGAGCTGGCCGCCGTCGGCGCGGTCGCCGTAGCCGTCGCCGTCGTTGTCCTTGTGGTGGCGCACCTTGCCCGAGGCGCTGCCGTCGGCGTCGTCGGCGACGGTGTCGCAGTCCTCGTCGGCGTCGTCGGCGTCGCAGACCTCGGCGCCCGCGGGGCTCACGTCGGCCCGGGCGTCGTCGCAGTCGGTGCGGTTCGCCGTCGTGTAGACGCCTTCAGCCTCACAGAGGGACTTGCCCCCGGCGGCCTTGTCGCCGTAGCTGTCGCCGTCTACGTCGGGGTAGTAGGTGGACCGGGGCGTGGCGCCGGGGTCGTCGTTGTCGACGTAACCGTCGCAGTCCTCGTCGCGGTTGAGGGCGTCGCAGACCTCGGTGGCGCCGGGGGAGAGGGTGGCGTCAGCGTCGTCGCAGTCGCCGGTCGCGCTCGCGGTGAGGGGCGCCTCGGCGGCGCAGAGGCAGGCGGAGGCCCCGACGCCGTAGCCGTCGCCGTCGTCGTCGCGGTAGTACGGATCGCAGCCCTCGGCGTCGGGCTCATCCACGGCGCCGTCACAGTCCTCGTCGCCGCCGCCGCAGGACTCCAGGGCGCCGGGGCTCACGTCGGGGTCGTCGTCGTCGCAGTCGCCTCCGGCGGGGGCGCCGTCGTAGCCGAGCTGCGCCGCGCTGTCGTAGCCGTCCGCGTCGGCGTCAAACTCGCCGAGGTCGCCATCGCAGGCGCCGTCGACGCCGTCGTAGGGGAGGTCCGAGGCGCCGGGGTAGACCTCGGCCGGGGCGGGCGCGGCGAGGCCGTTGAGGGGGCCGCCGCCGGGCAGGGGCGCGGCGGCGCTGTCGTAGCAGTCGCCGAGGTCACGCCCGGGGTTGAGGGTGGCCCAGTCGGGGCAGGCGAGGTCGTAGCCCTCGGGCAGGTAGCCGTCGCGGTCCTCGTCGCCGTCGTTGCCGTCGCAGTTCTGGTCGAGGCAGTCGCCCCAGACCTCGGGGGCGTCGTTCGGCTTCACCGAGGGGTCGGTGTCGCCGCACTCCTCACAGACGCGGAAGCCGTCGCCGTCTTGGTCAAAGTCGTCTTCGCCGTCGCAGTCCTGATCGACGCCGTCGTACCAGGTCTCGTCAGCGCCGGGGTAGACCTCGGCGGGGGCCGCGGCGGTCAGCGTCTCCCCGGTGCAGGTGTCGAGGGGCAGGGGATCGTTGGCGGAGCCGTCGGCGCAGTCTTCGCCGACGAGGCCCTCGGCGTCGGCGTCCCAGGCGCTGTCGAACCCGTCGCCGTCCTGATCGAAGTCGCTCGCGCCGTCGCAGTCTTGATCGACGCCGTCGTACCAGGCCTCCAAAGCGCCAGGGAAGATGTCCGCGCCGAGGAGGCCAGCCCCAGAGAGCGCGCCGGGGGGTGCTTCGTCGGGCTCGTCCCAGCAGTCGCCGAGGTCGAGGTCGGCGTGGCCGAAGAGGCGGGTGCGCCAGTCGGGGTGCGCCTGGGCGTAGGCGTCGGGCACGAAGCCGTCGCCGTCCTGGTCGGCGTCGTTGCCGTCGCAGTCCTGATCGACGCCGTCATACCAGAGCTCAGCGGCGCCAGGGAAGACCGCGGCGTCCCCCTCCAGGCAGTCGCCAGTGGCGATGGTGAAGCCGTCCAGGTCGGAGTCGATGGGCTCCAGCGCGCCGCGACAGGCCAAGAGCACGATCAGAACGAGCATTGAACACCCCCCCACGCGCGGGTCCAGGAGAGGCGGGCGTCTGGCGCGTCGTTGTTGGGGCCGACGCGGCCGACATCCACAGACATGGCCGGGGCGAAGACTGCGCTCACCGGCAAGGTGACGCTCACGCCGCCTTCGGTGAAGAGGCGCGGGCCGATGTCGGCGGCGAAGAGCCAGGCGGCGCGGCCTTGGAGCTTCACGGTGAGCGGGCCCCGGGCGACCAAGGCGCCGCGGAGCTCGGGGCCGAGGGCGCGGGTGGTGCTGAGCGCGACGTCGTGGCGGAGGTCGTCGCCGAGGGTGAGCGCGACGGTGGGGGTCCAGACCGCCAAGGCGCCGACGCCGAGCTCGCCGCCCCAGGCCTCGCCGAGGGACACGCCGCCGCCGAGGCCGAGCTGGTGGGGGCCGCCGAGGCGCGCGGCGCCTTGGACGGCCAGCTCGTCGGGGAGGGTGACCGGGCTCGCTGGGGCGAGGTGGCTCGTGAGCTCAACAAAGCCGCGCTGGCCGTACCGTAGGGCGCCGATGAGCCCGCCGCGGGGGTGGACGTAGGAGAAGGCCGCGGGGCTCGCGTCGAGCTGCCCGGCGTAGCGCGCCAGCTCCGCGCCGAGGGTGACGCTGAGTCCGATGGGGCTCGCGGCGGGGGCGGCGGGCGTCGTGGAGGGCGGCGTGGTCACCGCGGGCTCGGCGGGGGTCGTCGTGGGGAGCGGCGCCGCGGGCTCGGCGGGGGTCGTCGTGGGGAGCGGCGTAGGCTCTACGGAGGCCAGCGGCGTCGGCTCAGGGCTCGGCTCGGGGGCGGGCTCGGGGGGCAGCTCACGGACGATGACCGTCGGGGCGGGGCGGGCGCCGACGACGACCGTCTCCCCCGGGCGCAGCTCGACGAGGGCCCCGCTCCAGGCGCCGTCTTGGGTGGTCCACTGCACAAAGTGCAGGCCCGCCGTGGCCTGGCGCTCGCCGAAGGCCGGGATCGCCTCGCCGTCGAGGTAGATCGGCGCCGTGGCGCCCTCGGGCCAGAGATCGAGGGTGCCCGGAGTCTGCGGGACGCTCGTCTTGGCCAAGGCGTCGCGCACGTCCGCGCCATAGGCGGGCTCTGGCGTGGCGCCAAGCGCGGCGGCCCGGGCGTATGCGAGGCTCGCCGCGACTGGATCCCCATCGGGGCGTAAGGTCTCGTAGGCCGCGTGGGCGAGAAAGAGCGCGCCGAGGCTCGTCTTGGGCACCGGGCCATCGACGCAGCCGTCGCGAAGCGAGGCCTCCAGCTCCTCTAGGGTGGCCTCAGCGGCGGGCTCTGCGTAGACCACGGGGTCCTGGGCGGCGAGCAGGCGGGCCTCCAGCGCCTCCGCCGTGAGGCGGCTCGGGCAGGCCGCCTGGGCGGTCGGCGTGAGCATGAGGAGGAGTGGCGCGAGCATCCGACCTTTGGCGCAGAGATCCGCTCATAAGGTTAACACGACTCGAACGCTAAGCCGCCTACGGAGTTAGGCCCGGAGCGCTCGGGGCCGCCTGGGCCCTGCGCGGGCGGCGCGGCGGGATAGGAGGGGCGGCAGGAGGTTCTTATGAACGTGCTCTACGGCGTCGTCGGCGAAGGGATGGGCCACGCCACGCGGTCCTCGGTCGTGATCAGCCACCTGCTCGCCCAGGGGCACACCGTGAAGGTGCTCGCCAGCGGGCGCGCCAACGCCTTCTTGCGGGCGCGGTTCCCCGACGTCGAGCGTATCCACGGCCTGCACATCGTCTACGACGACAACGTCGTGCAGCGGCGGGAGACGGTGATCTCGAACCTCCTGCAGCTCCCGACGAACCTCAGCACGAACGTGAGCCAGTACCTCGCCCTCATCGGCGGCTTCACGCCGGACGTGGTGATCAGCGACTTTGACTCCTTCGCCTGGATGTTCGCGCAGAACCAAGGACTGCCGGTGATCAGCATCGACAACATGCAGATCATCAACCGCTGCCGCCACGACGACCTCCCGCCGGGCTCCTTGACCGACTTCCGGCTCACGAAGGCGCTCGTGAAGGCCAAGCTGCCGGGCTGCGCGCACTACTTCATCACGACCTTCTTCAGCCGCCCGGTGCGCAAGCGGCGGACGACGCTCGTGCCGCCGATCCTCCGGACGCCGATCCTCGACGCGCGCCCCACCGACGGGGACCACGTGCTCGTCTACCAGACCTCGCCGACCTTCCAGGCCTTGCTCCCGGCGCTCCAGGGCATGCGGTCCCAACGGTTTGAGGTCTACGGCTTCAACCGCGACGAGGACCTCGGCAACGTGCGCCTGCGGCGCTTCTCTGAAGACGGCTTCATCGAGCACCTCGCCAGCGCCCGGGCGGTCATCACCAACGCCGGGTTCACCCTGCTCTCCGAGGCCGTTCACCTCCGGAAGCCGGTCCTGTGTGTGCCCGTGGCGAAGCAGTTTGAGCAGGTGCTCAACGGCCACGCCATCTACACCGAGGGCTACGGCGAGTCTTGGGAGCGCCTAGACGCCGATCTCATCGCCCACTTCTTGGACAACGTGCCGCGATACCGGGCGAAGCTCCAGAGCTATCGGCCCGAGGGCAACGAGCGCCTGTTCGTCGCCTTGGACGAGACCTTGATTCGGCTCAGCCGCGGAGAGCCCGTGCCCGACACCTTCGGCGGCGAGGAGCCCGTCGAGGACGACCCCTCCACCCAGCACACGCCTTGAGCTTGGCTCAGGGCGCGGCCCAGCTCAGCTGGATCTTGCTGTCCTTCGTGAAGTGATCGACCTTCTTGCCATCGACGGTGACCACGGAGGTCTCCTCGACGATGGAGATCGTCACCGTCGTCTTGCCGACGGCGGTCACCTTCACCTGGGCGATGGTGAGCCACATGACCACCTCGGCGCCGAACATCTGCTTCACGATGTGTTTGGAGAGCTCCCCGGTGGCGCCGACGGGCGGCACCTCACCCCCGGTCGTCGAGAGCGTGAGCTCCGTCCCCGACCGGCTGAGGATCGTGCCCTCAAAGGTCTTGAGCGCCTCAGCGGGCGGGGCCTCGGCGGGCGGCGGGGCGGCGGGCGTGGGCTCCCCGGCGAAGGCGGAGAGCAAGGCGAAGAGGGCGAGGGCGAGGGGCATGGTGGGCTCCGCTCAGCGAGTGGACCAAGGGACGTTTGCGGTGGGGGTGGTGCGAAGGCTCAGCACCAGGGGCTCAGGGTGAATCCCGGGCGGCGCCTGGGCGCGCAAGGCCTGCTGGAGCTTGAGCAGCACGTTCGCGGGGTTGGGGCAGAGGGCCGCGTAGGCATGGTGCGCGGGGGCGGGCTCCAAGTGCAGCACGACGCTGCGTGTTGTCGTCTGAAGGGTGGCCAAGGCGTGGGCCTGAAGCGACGCCTCCCCCGCGCCTGACGCGAGGGCCGCGAGGCCGACGAGGCTGTCTACGGCCTTCTGAAGGACAACTTCAGGCAACGCCGCTACCTTCGCGGGCTGAGGAGGCGAAGAGACCACTCGATAGTCCTTCACCTCAATGAGCCACGCGCGCGCGTCGGCGCGGGCGACGACATCGACGACCTTTCGCCCTTGGGGCCAGCCTTGGACCACCGTTCCGCCGCGCTCGACCTGGAAGGCGTCGGCGTTCGGCGAGAAGGTGAGCTGGAGCTGCTCCACCTGGAAGGTCGTCATGCCTTGTGCTCGCCTGTGACCACGTGGTTGTGCAGGTCGATGAGGCGATCAGACTGGTCCAGCTCTTCGTCCAACGCGGCGATGTCGGGCAGGTCGGTGAGCTCGGCGCCCTGGGCCACCACAACCGCCGCGTCGTGGAGGCTCAGGCCGATGTACCGCGCGTCTGGGCTGCTCGGGTGAACCAGGCGCTGAACGTGGAGCTCACGGAGCAAGAACAGGCTGTGGGTGGCCAAGAAGACCTGCACTCCTCCGGCGGCGAGCTCCACGATGGTGGACGCGAGCCGCTTGAGCAACCGAGGGTTCATGTTCGCCTCGGGCTCGTCCCAGAAGAGCACGCTGCCGCGACGTAAGGAGCCGTTCTGAATGAGCCGCGCGAGGGTGCCGATCTTTCGGAGGCCCTCGCTCAGCAGGTGGGCCTCTACGCGGTCGCCGTTGGACTCGCGGTAGAAGCGCCCGCCTGAGGACCGCAGACGCCCGCCGAGGAGCGCCTCGACCGACGAGAGCAGCTTGGCGTCGCCGGGGCTCAGCTCTCGCAAGAGCGGCGTCGCCAGCGCGAGGCAGAGGTCGTAGTAGGTCTCCTCAATAGAGAGCGCGCGCTGGTTGTACAGGCTGACGAAGCCCTCGTACATCGCAAGCGTCTCACGCGAGGGGATGAACAGCGTCGGCGGTGGCGCTTCGATTGGGGGCTTCGTGAGGGCGAGGGCGCCTTTGTTGCTGAGGTCAAAGGCCATCGTCTGCGCGGGGGCGCTGAAGGTCACGCTCACCGCGCAGCGCTCGGCGTCGCGGCGAACGAGGCGACCCAAGGCGCCGTCATCGGGCAAGAACAGGCGCTGTAGGCGCTCGATCAGCGACGCCTGTAGCTCCTCGGGCTTGTCCCCGCCGTTTCGGGCTCGGGCGCGGCCCACGCCGTAGAGCAGCTTCATCAGCCAAGACTTGCCTGTCGAGTTCTCGCCGATGATCACGTTAAGGGTGGGGGAGAAGCTCAGCTCCGCGGCGTGGATCGGGCCCAGATTCGACACGGTGAGCTGGGTGAACGGGCTACAGCGCAGCGGGGCGAGGGTGTCGCGAAAAAGCTCGTCGAGGCGCCTGAGCGCGGAGGGGGTGAGCTGGCCGTCGGGTGCGAGGGGGTCAGCGTTCAGGTCCACGTCACGAGAGGGCGCAAGCCGGGTGAGGTGCGTGACATGAGGCTGAGACAAGACGGAGAGGAGGGGCGTCCCCTGGTGGGCCTTCGTGTGGAGGGCGCTGCTCAGCGCGTGGGGGAGGTCGTTGGAGACGCCCCCCGGATCTACCTCCACCTGCAGCATCAGCTCTTCGTCGAGACTCTCGATCTCCGCGAGTTCCGCGGCGGTCACCTCCGGCCCGATCCGCCGCCAACGCATTGGCGCCCCGGCCGCCACAGCCTCGACCCGCGCCTGCACCTGCGCCGCGAGGGACGCTGCCCCCGTGCCG
>JAKLKD010000007.1 GCA_023150845.1 Myxococcota bacterium
GCAGCGGCCCAGGGCTGACCCACACCCGCTCTCCGGGGGCGACGCGGGCGGCGTCGACGAGGGCGAGCCAGGCGGCGCAGCGCGGCAGAGCGCCCGCGGCGGCCTGCTCGGCGCTGAGCCCCGGCGGCGTAGCCAAGGCGCGGCGCGTGTCCACGACGACTTCAGCGGCGAGGGCCCCACCTTCAGGGCGCGCGGCCATGACCGTCGCGCCGATGGCGAGGCCGGTCACCCCCGGACCCAGGGCCACGACCTCCCCGACGCAGACCCCGCCCGGGGACTCCCCCTCGGCGCAGGCCGCCGCGTCGTGGGCGTCGGCGGCCTTCACCCGCAGGAGCGCCTGCCCAGGCCCCGGCGTGGCCTTGGGGGTGAGCACGAGGCGCAGGGCGCCGTCGAGGCGCTCCAGGCGGAAGGGCTGGCCCCCGGCGTCGACGGCGGCGGGGCTCACCGAGGGCAGGCCGCCCCGAGTGAGGCGCGCGGCGAAGATCCGGCCCTCCCGCACGGCGAGGCTGTCCTCGTCGCCGTCGTCGAGCAGGCAGAGGGTCAGCGCGCCCAAGGTGTCGTCTCGGTGAAGCGCGCCGAGGTCCACCCGGGCGGGGCGCTGCCGGGGCGACTCCACACGGATCGTGCCCATGGCCGCCCAGGCCATCACGCCGCCCAGGCGGATCGTCTCGTCGCCGGGCACCCCCGGCGCCGCGCCGTGGGTGAGGGTGATGAGGCGGGTCGTCGTCGAGGCCCGGCTCAAAAGCTGGGCGAAGTGCACGGCCCCGGCCCAGGCCGCGCGGCCCAGGCGTGCGGGGTCGTCCCCGAGGTCCTCGGGCTCCTCGGCGTCCAGCGCGAGGAGGTTCACCAGGGCCCGGGCGCCGTCGAGGTGCGGCGTCAGCGTTTGGGCCAAGGCGTCAGGATCTTCGGGGGCGAGCGCGTCGAGGGTCGTCACCGTCGCCCCGGCGGCGCGGAGGCTAGGCGCCAGGCGCGCGGCGAAGGCCGCCGAGGCGCTCCCCGCCGCGCCCGCCGCGAGCACGAGGCGCCCTGGCGTGGCCGTGGGGGGCGCCTTGGGGCTGTGCTCCTCCCAGGTCACCGACAAGATCACGCCGTCGAGGGGGTCGCTGGCCCCGGTGAGAGGGCCGAGCGTCACGCCATCCAGGGCGGCGACGAGGGCCCCGGCGTCGTCCCAGGCCCAGACATCAGCCAGGGCCTCCCCCTCGGGGCTCCGCCGCCGCTGGGCCTCGACGACGAGCGCCCCCCGGGCGGGGGCCGCCCCGAGCCGCGCCCGGCGCAGGCCCGTCGGCACCATGAGCGGCGCGTCAGGATCTTTGAGCAGCGTCAGCGTCTGGAGGCAGGCGTCCAGGAGCGCGGGGTGGGCCAAGAACCCTCGGGCGCTCCCGGCGCGCTCGGGCAGGCGCACGAGGCCAAAGGCGCGGTCGCCCTCACGGCGGGCGCCGAGCACGCCCCGGAACGCGGGCCCGTAGCTGAGCCCGGCGTCGTGGAGGGCCTCGTAGAAGGCCTCGGCGTCGTGGGGCGGCGGGGCGGCGGGGGCCGCGCGGGTCGGCGGCGCCTCGGCGGGCAGGCCCATCGCCGTCGTGAGCAGGCGCCAGCCCTCGCCGACCGCCTCGTACAAGGCCAGCCGCAGCCCTCGCCCGGCGGGGCGCACCGTCAGCGTCAGCCGCGGGGTGTCAGCGCCTAAGGGCAAGGCGTGGTGCAGCCGCAGGTCGGCGAGCGTCAGGCCCTCGCCGCCGGGGCGGGCGCGCAGCGCGGCGGTGAGCAGCTCCACATAGGCCGTCGTGGGCAAAATAGCGGCCTGCTCGACGCGGTGGTCGAGGAGCCAAGGCGCCCGGCGGGGGCTCAGGCGCACCTCAAACTGGGCGCGCTCCGGGGACTCCGGCGCCACCTGGGGCGGCCCCAGCCAGGGGTGAGGCCCCGTAACCTCGGCGTCGCCCCGGGGCCGGGGCGTGATCCAGTGGTGTTCCCGGGTGAAGGGGTAGGTCGGCGGCGACACCCGGGGCGCCGGGGGCAGGCCCTCGGCCCAGGCCACGGGGAGCCCCTGGGCCCACAAGGCGCCGAGGCCCAAGGTCACCCGCTCGGCGCCGCCGTCGTCTCGGCGGAGGGTCGGCGCCACGACGGCGGCCTGGCCTCGGGCCTTGGCGGCGCCCGACAAGGCCTGGGTGAGCACGGGGTGAGGGCTCACCTCGACGAAGACGCCGAAGCCGTCCTGCAGGAGCCGCTCCGTGGCGTCGAGGAGCCGCACCGGGGCGCGCAGGTTCTTCACCCAGTACCCGGCGTCGAGCGCCTCTCCCCGCGCCCAGCCCCCGGTCACCGTGGAGCAGATCGGGATCCGCGCCGCCTGGGGGCGCAGCCCGGCCAGGGCCGCGCTGAGCTCGTCGTGGAGCGCCTCCACCTGGGGGCCGTGGGAGGCGTAGGTCACCCGGGCGCGCCGGGCGAAGACCTGGGCCTTGCCGAGCGCCCGCACCAAGGCGTCGACGTCTTCAGGCGGCCCGGAGACCACACAGCTCGTCGGGCTGTTCACCGCCGCGATCACCAGCCGCCCGCCCCAGGCCTCTAACCAGCCGCCCAAGGCGGCCTCGCCCAGCTCCACGGCGGCCATCGCGCCTCTGCCCTCTAGCCGCACCAGGGCCGCGCCGCGCCGGGCCGAGATCAACAGCCCGTCCTCCAGGCGTAGCGCCCCGGCGACCACCGCCGCCGCGACCTCCCCCTGGCTGTGCCCCATCACCGCGTCGGGCACGAGCCCCCGGGCCCGCCACATCGCCGCCAAGGCCACGTTCATGCAGAAGAGCGTGGGCTGCACCACGTCGACGCGGTCCAAGAAGGTGTCGTCGTCGGTGGTGAGCGCCTCGCGGATCGACCAGCTCACCAGGGGGCGCAGGGCCTCGGCGCAGGCGTCGATGGTCTCGGTGAACACGGGGTCGTGGTCCAAGAGCGCCCGGCCCATGCCCGCCCACTGGCCGCCTTGGCCGGGGAAGACGAGGCAGACCCGCCCGGCGGGGGCGGCCTGGCCCTCCACACGGCGGGGGTGCGGCGCCCCTCGGGCGAGGTCCGCGAGGGGCTCGATGAGGCTCGGGGCGTCGTGGGCGACGATCACCGCGCGCTGGGGCAAGGCCACGCGACCTGTGGCCAAGGTCCGGGCGAGGCCGGGCAGGGGCGCCTCAGGGTTCGCCAAGAGCCAGGCGTGGAGCCGCTCGGCGACGGCGGCCAAGGCGGCGGGGGTCTGGGCGGAGAGCACGAAGGGCAGGCCGCGGTGGGCCTCGGGGCGCGGCGCCGCCGGGCGCGCCGGGGGCGCCTCCAGGACGACGTGGGCGTTCGTGCCGCTCAAGGCGAAGGCGCTCACCCCGGCGCGGAGGGGCCCAGCACCGGCCTCAAAGTCCGTGAGCGTGGTGTTCACGACGACGGGCAGGCGGTCCCAGGCGATGCGTGGGTTCGGCGCGCGGTGGTGCAGGCTCGGCGGGAGCTGGCCCTTGGAGACGCAGAGCGCGGCCTTGATGAGCCCGGTGATGCCCGCGGCGCACTCCCCGTGGCCCACGTTCGTCTTCACCGAGCCGATGCGCAGCGCCGCCGACCGCCCCTCACCATAGGCCGCGGCGAGGGCCTCGACCTCGATGGGGTCACCGATGGGCGTGCCCGTCCCATGACACTCGACGTAAAAGACTGACGCGGGCTCGACGGCGCCGTCGCGCAGGGCGTCGCGGATCACCTCGGCCTGGGCGAGCCCGCTGGGCGCCATGGGCCCGTCGCTGCGGCCGTCCTGGTTCACGGCGCTGCCCCGGATCACCGCGAGCACCTCGTCGCCGTCCCGCAGGGCGTCGGAGAGCCGCTTGAGCAGCACCACGCCGCAGCCCTCGCCCCGGACGTAGCCGTCGGCGTCGTCGGAGAAGCTGTGGCAGCGGCCCGTCGGCGACAAGGCGCGGAGCTGGCTCAGCCACACCTGGGACTCCGGGGCGAGCAGCACGTTCACGCCCCCGGCGAGGGCCATCGTGCACTCTCCGGCGCGCAGGGCCCGCACGGCGAGGTGAACGGTCACGAGGCTTGAGGAGCAGGCCGTGTCGATGGCCATGTTCGGGCCGCGCAGGCCGAAGGCGTAGCTGATCCGCCCGATCATCGGCGCGTGGATCGTGCCCAGGCCCGACCAGGGGTCGATCTCGTCCACGTCAGCGATGGCCCGCCACTGGTACTCCGTGCCGCTGAGCCCCATGTAGACGCCCACCCGGGCGCCGTCGGTCTCGGCCACGCCCGCGCGCTCGAAGGCCTCCCAGACGCACTCCAAGAGCAGGCGCTCCTGGGGATCGACGCTGCGCGCCTCCCGGGGAGAGAAGCCGAACAGCGCGTGGTCAAAGCCCGTGAGGTCGCCGAGCAGGCCCGCCCAGCGTGAGACGGTCTTCCCCGGCGCGTCGGGCCGGGGGTCGTACCAGGCCTCAATGTCGAAGCGGTCGGGGGTGATCTCCCCGATGGTGTCCGTCCCAGTGACGAGCAGCTCCCAGAGCGCCTCGGGGCTCGTGACCCCGCCGGGCAGGCGGCAGGCCGCGGCGATGATGGCGATGGGCTCCCGGTCGTCCGCCGCCGCCGGGGCCTGGGCAACGACCGCCTCCCCCGCGCCCAAGGCCGCGCAGAGCCCGGCGATGGTGGGGTGGCTATACAGCAGGCTCGCGGAGACCGGGCGGCCGAGGTGGGCCTCCAAGGCGGCGGCCAAGGCCACCGAGGCGCTGGAGTCGAGGCCCAGCTCCGCCAGAGGCCGCCGGGGGTCCACGGCGCTCTTGGAGATCCCCGCCAGGGTGGCCACCTCGGCGACGAGCCAGTCCTCCAGGCGTTGGGCCGGGGCCGCCGCCGCCGCCGGGACCGCCCGGGGCGCCTCCCAGCGGGCCAAGACCGGGAGCTCCCCGTCGAGGAGCGCCCGCTTCGTGGCCCGGCGCATCACCTTGCCGCTGGAGGTCTTGGGCAGCTCGCCCGGCGGGAGGAGCACGATCAAGGCCGCGGCGACGCCCAGCTCGGCGCCGATGGCCGCGCGGATCCCGTCGAGCAAACCCTCAGCGTCGAGGGGCCCCCGGCGGCTGTCCACCTCGGCGACCACAGCGACCCGCTCCTCGTCGTCCACCTCCCACACAAAGGCCGCCGCGCAGCCGCCGCGCACCTTGTCCACGGACTCCGCGGCGGCCTCGACGTCTTGGGGGTAGATGTTGCGGCCGCCCAAGAGGATGAGGTCCTTCTCGCGCCCGGTGAGCACGAGCTCCTCGCCGACGAAGCAGCCGAGGTCGCCGGTGCGCAGAAACGGCCCCGAGCCGTCGTCCCGAATCCGCGCGCCGAAGGTCTCCGCCGAGAGCTCCGGGCGCCCCCAGTAGCCCTGGGCGACGCTCGGCGAGCGCACCCAGACCTCGCCGATCTCCCCCGGCGCGCAGCGCTCCATCGTGCTGGGCCGCACGATCTCCACCTGGGTCTCCGGCCCCGGCGCCCCGACGGCGGTGAGGCCCCGGGCGTCGGGGTCGTCAGCGGCGGTGAGGGTGAGGCGACCGGCGGCGAGCTCGGCCCGGCGCACGGAGAGTAAGGTCGGCGGTGCGGTCACCTCGGGCATGGTCACGCACAGCGTCGCCTCGGCGAGCCCATACCCGGCGAACCAGCTCTCCCAGGCGAGGCCGCAGCCCCGAAAACGCTCGTAGAACCTGCGTAAGGTGTCGGGGCGTACGGGCTCGGCGGCGTTGACGATCACCCGCCACGACGAGAGGTCGATACGCTCCAGCTCCTCCTCGGTGACCTTCTTGGCGCAGAGGTCATAGGCGAAGTTCGGCCCGCCGCCGGTCACCCCCCGGTAGCGGGTGATCGCGTGAAGCCAGCGCGTCGGCCGCCGCAAGAAGTCGAGCGGCGACATCAGCACGCCCAAGCTCGCGGTGTGCATCGTGTGCAGGATGTTGCCGACGAGGCCGAGGTCATGAAACACCGGCAGCCAGCCCACCACCACGCTCTCAAAGCGCTGGCCTTGGGTGCCCCAGGACTGCCCGAGCTGGTGCATCATGTTGCCGTGGCTCACCATCACGCCCTTGGGCTGCCCCGTGGAGCCCGAGGTGTACTGCAAGAGCGCGAGCTGCTCCGGCGTGGCCGGGGAGACGTGGTGGTCGTCGCCCAGCGCCCCGTCGGTGGTGAGCCAAGGCAAGGCGCCGAGCTCCGGGGCGTAGGCCAAGGTCAGCTCGGCGAAGGCCGCCAGGGCCTCGGTGGTGAGCAGGGCCTTGGCCCCGGCGTCGGCGGCGATGGCCCGCAGGCGGGGCACGCTGCGGTCGAGGCGGGCGGGGTCGGGCGGGTACGCCGGGACGGCGACGGCCCCGGCGTAGAGGCAGGCGAAGAACCCGGTGATGAAGTCGAGCCCCGGCGGGAACACCAGGAGCACCCGCTCCCCGGCGAGGCCCAGGGCCACGAGCCGCGCGGCCAAGGCCCCGGCCTGGCGGTCGAGCGCGGCGTAGCTCAGGCGGGGGCCCTCGGTCTCCCCGTCCTCCAAGAACAGGTAGCCCGCCTCGGCGTGGGACTGGGCGCGGGCGCGAAGGAGCGCCACGAGGTCCGAGAATCCCAAGGACGGCGTCGGGGAGGGGTTGTGGGGCATGTCGTCATCCTGGACGAGTCGGTGTCAGAGTTTCGCAGGTCGTGTCAGCGATCGCGGGAGGCGCCGACGGGCGCGGGCAGGGGGCCGGGGCTCCAAGGCAAAAGCAGGGCCTCGCCGGGCGCGGGCAGGCGCACGGAGCGTAATGCGCCGTCCGACCAAGCCAACGTCCGCCAGCGGGGGTCGGACAGCGGCGGGTCAAAGGTGAAGGACAAGGCCCGGGGCCCGGCGGGATCCTCGGCGACGATCGGGTCGAGGCGCCGCACGGTGAGGCCCTCGCGATCCCAGCGCGTCGGGCTCCGCCGGGCGTCGTCGGGGTGAAGGAACAGCCGCTCCAGGGGCTGATCCCAGAGCCGCCCTGAGGCCAAGGTGAGGGTCAAGGTGGCGTCGTCTACACGCTCGACCCGGTGATCCGTCGGGCTCGCCGAGAGCACGATGAGGCGCTCCGGCGCCGCGCCGCCCTCAGCGACGAGGCGCGCCGGGATCAAGGTGAGGGAGGTCCAGGCGTCGGGCATCGTGAGCACGAGCACGAGGGCGTCGGGCGGCATCGGCGAGGGCAGCTCGGCGGCCTCGGCGGCCTGGCGCAGGTCCTCGGCTTTGTTCGCGACCACCCGGAGCTGGATCGGGACCATCAAGGCCCCCAAGGCCGCGCCCAAGGCCAGGGGGGCCAAGGGCAGGAGCCCCCGTCGGGAGGTCGGCCAACGGGCCCAGGCTTCAGCGAAGAGCGCGGCGAGGACCATCACGCTGCCGAGGGTCATCCACAGGGTCAGGCGCCCGCCGGGGGCGGCCACGGTGAAGATCGGCAGGCCGCCCAGCGCGCCCAAGACGCCGATGCGCGCGGCGTCTCGGCGTGTCGGGCTGAGCTGAGGCCAGGCCCGCCAGAGGCTCAGCCCCACCAAGGCCGCCCCGCCGAGCCCCAAGGCCAACAAGACCGGCCGGGCCGCGGGGGCGGTGAGCCAGAGGTCGGCGGGCAAGAGCGCCAAGGCGCCGGAGAGCAGGGCTGGCCCCCGGCTGAGCGCCCCCCAGGCCGCGCCGAGGGGGTCCACCCGGGGGTCGAGGTAGAGCGCGCTGCCCTCGACGCCGTAGCCGAGGGCGGTGTGCAGCGCCGTGTAGCCCAAGAACAAGGCCCCGACGCCCAGGAGCGCCCCGCGCCAGCCGGGCCGCCGCAGCACCCACTCCAAGGCCGCCGCGTAGGGCAAGACCCCCAAGGCCGTCTCCGAGCTGGCGAGGCCCAGCATCACGCCCAGGGGTGCCAACCAGAGGCCAGGGCGCCAGCCGTCCAGGCGCCCGCGGGCCCAGGCGACGAGTCCCAAGAGCGCCGGGGCCGCGCCCATCCAGGCGTGGTGGTTGCTCACGAACCAGACGAGCTGGAGGTGGGCGGGGTGCGCGGCGAACAAGGCCAGGGCCAAGAGCGCCGCCCGACCGCCGAGCAGGCGCCGGTAGAGCGGCCAGGCCGCGGCGACGAGGCCGAGGGTGCCCACGATGCCCACGGCCTGCCAGGCCCAGGACCGGGGGTCGAGGACCGGGACCAAGGCCGCGAGCAGGGCCCCGGCGAGGGGGCGGGCGAGGATCCAGCGCAGGTTTGGGGAGGTCCACCAGAAGCCGACGCCACGATCCCGCCAGAGGTCCTCCGCGACGGCGTAGCTGAGGTGAAAAGGCGCCGCGCGCTCCTCCCCCTGCAGGCTCAGCGCCCACCAGAGATCGTCCGCGGTGAGCCCGACACCGAGCGCCGGCGCGTGCAGGAGCACGAACCCCAGCAGGATCCACGCCGCGCCCCTCGGCGCCGCTGGGCGGAGCGGCGGCGTCAGCATTCGTCGGCCCGTGTCATGATTCCGGCCGAACCCCACGGAGAAGGCGCGCCATGACGGAACCTACGCTCGACGCCGGGTGGCCGTCTCGCCGCGCGGGCCTCGCCGCGGGCCTCTGGGCCGGGCTCGGCGTCGGCGTCGGGCAGGTCCTCGGTGCTACGGTCGTCGCCTTCTTGAGCTTGGGTCGCCTGTGGGGCCAAGGCAACCTGCAGAAGAGCCTGTTGCCCCCGGGCCTCGTCGTCTGGACCTTGCTGGCGTCGGCCCTGGGCGGGCTGATCTTGGGCGGGCTTCTGGGGGAGCGCGCGGCCCGCCGCCCGAGCCTCGTGCTCGTGGGCTTGGGCCTGGGCTACGGCGCCGTGGCGGCGCTGGGCACCACCTTCATCCTGGTTCAGCTCAGCGTGGTGCTCCTGGGCGTGATCGTCGCCGCGTTGATCCTTCCGTTGGGCCGCCGCGCGCCTCGGCTCACCGCCGCCCTCGCCGCCGCGCCGATGGTGGCCTTGCTCCTCCCCCGGCCGATCCCCATCGCCCCGTTCGTGGCCGAGGCCCCGGCCTCCCCGGCGCCGAACGTGCTGTGGGTGGTCCTCGACACCGTGCGCGCCGACCACACCGGCCCCGGCGGGTACGACCGCGCCACCACGCCCCGCCTCGCCGCCTTGGCCGCCGAAGGGGTGGTGTTTGAGCGCGCGTACAGCACGGCGGCCTGGACCTTGCCCGCCCACGCCTCGATGTTCACCGGCCTGCTCCCCACCCGCCACGGCTGCCACGATCAGCGCTTGCGCCTGGGGGAGCAGATTCCTACGGTCGCCGAGCGGCTCGGCGAGGCGGGCTACATGACCGCGCTCGTGTCGTCGAACCCGTGGGTCGGCGCCGACACCGGCCTGGGCCGCGGCTTCGGGCACATCGTCGATGCCTGGAGATGGCCGCTCAGCGCGTCGTTTTTGCCGGTCTCGGCCTTGCTGCGGCCTTGGCGCGGCGAAGACAAGGGCGCCCAGCTCGTGGCCCCGTCGGCGCGGCGTTGGCTGGACCAGCGCCCAGAGGATCGCCCGTTCTTTCTGGTCGTGAACCTGATGGAGGCCCACGACCCCTACCACGAGCTCGCCACGGAGCATCTCTGGCGCTTCACCGAAAAACCTCACGCCGTACAAAGCTCCCGGACGTACAGCCGCAAACTCAAGGCCCCGGGCTCTCTGCCCCAACCGAGCGCTGAAGAGGGCCGGGACCTGGTGGACCTCTACGACGCCGGGATCTACGCCGACGACGCCACCTTGGGCGCGCTCCTCGACGAGCTCGCCGCCCGAGGGCTCCTGGACAGCACCCTGGTGATCGTCACCGCCGACCACGGCGAGTCCCTGGGCGAGGACGGGCGCTGGGGCCACCAAGCCACCCCCGACGAGGAGGTGCTGCGGGTGCCCCTGGTGATGCGCCTGCCCGGCGCGCTCCCTGCGGGGGCCCAGGTGAGCGCGTCCGTCTCGGTGGTCGACCTGCTGCCGACCGTCCTTGATCTGCTCCCCGACGGGCTCGTCGCCCCCATCGACGACCTCGACGGCCGCTCGCTGTTGCCGCTCTTGGCCGAGGGTGAGCCGTGGCCGGTCTTCGCCCAGGTCTTCCCGCCCGGCTCGGCCCACGCCCAAGGCCACATCACGCTGTTGGGGTACGACCCGGCCACCTTCCAGTGGCGGGTGGTGATTCATGACGGCGACCGCCTCACCCGGGGGCCCGACGGTGACGTCTTCGAGCGGCTCAGCGCCCCCGACGAGCCGCCGACCCTCGACGACGCCGCCCGGCGGGCGCGCCTTGGCGCCTTGCTCGACGCCCAGGCGGCCCAGGCGGTGACGCCGACGGGCCCCGCCGAGCCCCTCGACGCCGCCACCCGGGCGCGGCTGCGCGCCCTGGGCTACGCCGACTGAGCCGGGGAGGCCGACGTTCACGAGGCGTCGCCGATGGCGATGCCGAAGAAGGCGCCGCCCTTCGGGGCCGCGAAGGTCACCGACGGGAAGGCGTAGCCCTCGGCGGTGATGGTGTACTCCGCCTTCGGCGCGGCGGGGATGAGCCAGAGGCCCGGCCCCGAGGTCGCCGTGTTCCGCACGCCGCCCGTCGCGAAGAGGCCGTCGCTGGGGTCGCCGTCGGCGTAGTACACGTCGCAGCCCTGGCAGTTGATCTGGGCGCCGGGGATCGGCTGCTGGCTGGCGTCCCAGATGGCGCCGAAGGCGAAGCCCTCGACGGGGAGGTCCCCGGTGTAGCCCGCGGCGCTGAGCCCAGCCTCAAACCCGGCGAGGGTGGTGTTCGGCAGCGAGGCCGAGCGCACGTCGGTGACCGTCTGCCCGTCGGTGATGCTCTGGAACTCGAAGGGCAGCACCGGGGAGCCCGTGGGGTAGACCGTCGAGGCCGCGCCCTCACAGTCGCGCACGACGACGACGGTGGGCAGCTCACGGACGGGCACGTCGGTGAGGGTGTAGGCGCCGCCCGCGCCGACGACCCCCTCGGCGACGACCTCCGCGGCGCCGCCGTCGAAGACCGCGGCGGGGTCTACGGCCTCGACGCAGAGGCCCTCCGGGGCGGGGGTCTGGTCGACGCCGAAGGTGATCGCGACGCCGTTGATGGTGTAGAGCGCCTCGGTCGCGCCGGAGTCGCCGCTCGCGGAGTCCGTGGCGTCGTCTTTGCCGTCGGCGCAGGCGACGCCGATGAGCGTGGTCACGACAAGAAGGGATCGGGAGAGCTTGTCGGTCATGATCGTCCTCGATGATTTGAACGCCCACTTCATCGTGAGCGGGACAAAAAAACCACAGAATGAGGGCGGTCGCCACGCCGTTCGTCGGCCAAGGGCGCCTCTCACCGAGTCAATCCGCCGGTGGGGAAGCTCAGGCTTGCTTGGCGCGGCGGGGGTCTTGTGGCCCGTCTACGATCTGGACCCCGACGCCGTGGGCCTTGAGGTACTCCACGCCGTTCTCGCCGAGGTAGCCCCCGCCGACGACGAGCACCCGGGTGATGCCCGCGTGGTGCAGGAGCTTCGCGCAGAGCACGCAGGGCTCCCCGGTGACGATGAGCCAGGCGCCGCGGGTGGAAACGCCGTTCGCCGCGGCGTTGCAGATGACGTTCATCTCCGCGTGGTGGCAGCCCAGCTCCATCCGGGTGCCCGAGGGCACGTTGAGCTCGTCTCGCAGGCAGCGGTCGCCGCCGCAGAGCTGGCCGCCGCCCCGGGGGCCGCCGTTGTAGCCGTCCATGAGCACGACGTTCCGCTCCGGGTCGAGGAGCAAGGCGCCGAAGGTGCGGCGGGTGCAGCTGCTCGCCTTGGCCAAGGCCAGGCATTGCTCGACGCGGATGTTGATGTGCTTCTCTTTCATGCCCGCGCCATAACGTGACCACAGGATCTTCGCCCCGCGTGTCATGGCCCGGCGCGCGCGTCGCTCAAGATCTCTTCGCCGGAAGATGACGATGCTTTTGGTTGTAATTTCAGCTTCTTGTGAACTGCTTCAACCCAGCCCTTGATCTGCGGCCCACCAGTCGTCGCGAATGTTGTTACTTTGCGCTTATGGCCCCCAACCCTACGTCCCCAGACTCGGCGCGCTTGGACGCCGTCGTCGCTCCTTGACGGAGGCGCGCGAGAATGCGCTATTCGCCTTGTTTTGGTGTCGAGCTCGGCGTCTCTACGACGGCGATCGGCCACGTCCGGAACGGTGTCCCTGAGCTGATCCAGATCGACGAAGAGGAGCTTGTCCCCTCGGCGATCTGCTTCACCCCGGATGAGGACGTCTTCATCGGCCACGCCGCCTTGTCCCAGGTCGGCACCGCGCTGGAGCATACGGTCTTGGGGCCCTGCCGCCGCTTGGGCATGGGCCGCGGCTTCGCGCTTGGCCAGCGTGAGGTGAGCGCCGAGCACCTCTGCGCGCTCCAGCTCATCCACCTCCTCGACGGCGCGGCCGCGGCCTGCGGTCGCCGCCCGGAGCGTGTTGTCATCGCCGTCCCCAGCCACCTCGGCGACGCCGGGCGCCGGGCTGTCACCCGCGCGGCGACCCTCGCGAAGGTCGAGGCCGTCGAGATCCTCGACATGGCCACGGCGGTCGCCCTCTCCTTGGGCCGCGACCGCTGGCGCCACATGCTCGTCGTCGAGCTTGGCGTCGGTGAGGTCGGCGTGAGCGCCCTCGTCCGTGAAGGCCCGGATCTCCACACCCTGGCCACCTGGGGCGCCGATCAGCTCCAAGACGAGCCGATGGAGGCCCTCTGGGCCGCCCAGCTCACCGACGCCTTGGCCCGCTCCCGCCCGGCCCTGCACAAGACCCTGCTCGCCGACCGCCGCGACCGCGTGCGCCTCGCCGTCGAGATGGCCCGGGTGCAGCTCGTCGACGCCGCCCAGGTCTCCTTCTCTTTGCCCCTGATGGTGGAGGGCGAGCACGGCGGGGAGCGCCTCGACCTGCGCCTGCGCCAGGACGACCTCCACGAGCTGCTCCACCCCGTGCTCTCCCGCGCCTACGAGGGCATCGACGGCGTGCTGCGCCAGGCGGACCTCCGTGTTGATCAGCTCGACGGCATCGTGCTCGTCGGCAACCTCGCCCTGCTCCCGCAGGTGCGGACCTCACTTCGTGCGTCTTTTGGCCTCGAGGGCCGGCATGTCGTCGCGCCCCAGCGAGCCGCCGCCCTCGGGGCCACAATTCGCGCCGCCGTCGCCGACCTCGGCCTCGAGCTCTTCCGCCGCCCCTTGCCCTACGCCCGCGCCCAGCTCTGAGGCGCCGGGCGAGGGTCCATAGGCGTTGGCCGCCGCTCGGGGCGGCCGCTGGCGGAGCCGCGCGTGCTTCTGGGGGTCGCCTCGAATAGGCTCGGCGCTCGTGGCGTCGTCGGCGCGGTCCCGCTGCTTCGCCTCGCTCTGGAGGAACCCATGATGACGATGAGCCTGCTCCTTCTCACGCTCTCCCCCGCCTCCGCCGCCGAGTCGGCCACCTTTGAGCCGCTCCCCACCTTGGAGCGTTGGGTGCTGAGCGAAGGGATCGCCGCCGAGGCCGCCGGGAGGACCGCCGGGGGCAACAAGAACAAGAAGACCGGCGGCAAGAACAACAGCGGCCTTGAGGTGCCCCCGGGCCCGCAGATCCCCGGCTGGCGCACCGAGTACTACATCCAGCCCGGCGCTGGGGTGCGGCTCTACCAGAACGGCTCGGGCGAGACGAAGACCCTGGCCACCTTAGGCGGCGAGGCCGGGCTCAGCTACCGCCAGAAGGGCAAGGGCCTGCCCAAGATGGTCGGCCGCACCCGGGTCAGCGGCGAGATCATGGCCACCGGGGATCTCGACAAGGGCCTCGACCTGCGCGTCGGCAGCTTCATGGGCCCGCAGTGGGAGCGCCTCGGCCTGCAGGTCGGCCCGGACCTCTTCTACAACCAGTGGACCTTCGGCTCCCAGGTGCTCGACCCCTCCGTCGGCGTCGAGGTGCCCGCCGTCGCCACGATGAGCGGCGAGCGCCTCACGGCCTTCGCGGGGGTGTCCCCGGCCTACCTCATGAACGAGGATCGCCGCGTGGACTGGGACAAGGAGGAGCTCCCCGGCTTCGGCCACGAGTTCACCTACATGGGCGGCCTCACCGGGCGCTTCAACGGCCTCAAGCTCAGCGCCCAGGTGCAGTACCGCATCACCGCCGCCGGGCCGATCCCGAGCTTCTCGGTGAACGCCGGGGCCAACGGCGAGGGCATCCAGCAGATCCTGGAGATCTTCGGCGTAGGCAGCGGCGGCTCCTCCGGGGGCGGCTCCCGGCGCTGAGCATTCTTGACTGAAAGTTTTTGACTGGTCATTATTGACTGGTCAGAAACATCGGGTCATACTCACGGTGTTCCCAAGGAGCGCCGATGAGCCCACGCCGCCGTGATGACGCTGACCACCCCCCTGACGAGGGCCGCCGCGCGCGGCTCCTCCGCGCCGCGACGGACCAGCTCCGCGCCGTCGGCGCCAGACGCCTCTCCATCGAGGAGGTCGCCGCCGAGGCCGGGGTCTCCAAAGGCGCGGTCTACCTGGAGTTCCCCAGCAAGACCGCGCTCGTCGAGGCCGCCATCGACGCCCTGCTCGTGGAGGCTGGGTCCCGCTACGCCGCGCGGATGGCCCAGACCCCGTCCCCCCGGGAGCGCCTGATCGACACCTTACGGTTTGTGTGGGAGGAGGCCGAGCGGGAGCCCCTCTTCGCGACCTTGCTCCGGGAGGAGCACGAGGAGGGCACCCTGCGGGCGATGGCGGCGGGGCGTGAGGCCCAGGCCGACGCGGAGATCGCGGGCCTGCGGGCCTTGGCCCAGGCGGGCATCGAGGCCGGGGAGCTGCGCCCAGACCTCGACGTCGAGGCCTTGCCCTTCGTGATCTCCCTGATGCGCTCTCTGTTCTTCAACGCCGAGCACGCCACCGGGGGCCGCATGAGCCGCGCCCGGGTGCTCGACGCCGCGCTCACCATCTTCGCCGCCGGCCTCTCCGCCGTGCCAGGTGATCCCACCCAGACGCGAGGTGCGCCATGACGCCGATCTTGTCCATCGAGGGGCTGAGCAAACATTATGGGGCGGTGGTGGCCCTCGACGGCGTCACGTTCTCGGTGAACCCCGGCGAGATCTTCGGGTTCATGGGGCACAACGGCGCGGGCAAGACGACGGCCCTGCGGGTGCTGCTCGGCCTCACGCCGCCCACCTCGGGCCGGGTGACCGTGATGGGTCTCGACCCCACCCAGGACCCCCTCGGCGTGCGCTCCCAGCTCGGCTTCTTGCCCGCGAGCTACGCCTTGCCCCGGGAGATGACCGCCCGGAGCTTTCTGTGCTACGTCGGCGCGATGTTCTCGATGCCCCGGGCCGAGGCCGAGGCCCGGGCTGAGGCGCTCATCACCGAGCTTGGCCTCTCGAGCTTCGCCGATCGCCGCCTCGGCGGCCTCTCGACGGGCATGGCCCAGAAGGTCGGCTTCGCCCAGGCGCTCGTGAACCGCCCCAAGCTCCTCTTGCTCGACGAGCCCACCTCGGGCCTCGACCCCTTGGGCCGCCACGACCTCTTGGAGTCCCTGCGCCAGCTCGCCGAGACCCAAGGCACGACGACGATGTTCTCAAGCCACATCCTCTCCGACGTGCAGACCCTCTGCCGCCGCGTGGCCATCTTACACAAAGGGCGCCTGGTCGCCTTCGGTGAGGCCGAGGCGCTCAAGGCCGAGCACGGCGTCGCCGACATGGACGCGCTCTACCTCGCCTTGGCCCGCCGGGAGCGGCGATGAGCCCCGCCGCCAGCGCCGTCACGGCCGCCGTCTCAAACGCCGTCACCAACCCCGCGCTGTGGTGGATGGAGCTCGGCCGCCGCCTGGGCGAACGAAAGTCGAAGGGCCTCGCGGCGCTCTACCTCGGCGCGCTCCTCGCCGCGCCTAAGCTCCTGGAGAAGCCGCCGCCGCACCTGCTCGCCGCCGCCCAGAGCTGGTTCGGCGGGGACGACCCCTTCGCGCTGTTTATGTACGTCTGGACCGACCTCGCGATGAACAAGCTCGCCGTGGTCACGGGGATCGCCCTGGGGGCCGGGGTGCTCGTCGAGGAGCGCGCTGACCGCTCCTTGGTGCTCTCCTTGAGCAAACCCATCACCCCGGCGGGGCTCTACGCCCTGCGGACGGGCTCGGCGGTGGCCGTCGCCGCCGGTCTGTATCTCATCACCCAGCTCGCCGGGCTCGGGCTGTTCGCCGCCCAGATCGACGGGTTCCGCCCCGGGGCGTTCTGGCTCTCGGGCATGGTGCACGTCTGGGCGCCGATCTTCGCCACGACCCTGAGCGCCTTGTGCGCCGTGGCCATCGGGCGGCAGCTCGGCGCGGCCTTGGTGAGCGTGCTCGTGCTCTTCTCCCTCGTCGGCGGGGCCTTCTTGGGGGTCTACAACCCGGCCTGGGCGGGGGCGCTCGCGTTTAACCCCTTCACCCAGGCCGTCGCAGGGGTGACCCACCTCGGCGACCAGTCCTTCGCCACGCTCGCGCCGCCGGTCGTGGGCCTGCTCGTTCTGAACCTCGTCCTCGTCGCCGTCGGCGCGCGCCTCGCCCGGAGGGTAGAGCCATGACCCCGATCCCCTGGACCTACGTTCGCGCCGAGCTTCGCCGCGAGCCCCTCGCCTTCATGGGCCTCAGCGCGGGCCTGTTCGGCGCCGTGTCCATCCTCGCGACCTGCTGGGCCGTCCCACGGCTGCCGGAGTCTGTGCTCACGCTCCTGAGCCTCAGCCTCGCCGTGGAGGGGCTCCCGGCCCTCGTGCTGGTGAACACCCTGCTCGCGGTGTGGTTTGTGGCGTATTTTGTCGGCGCCGTCGTCGTCATCCGCGCCATCGCCGCGCCCCGGGCCGAGAACGGCCTCGACCTCCTGCTGGTGAAGCCCGTGCCCCCGGAGGTGTTTGTGTGGAGTCGCATCTTGCCCGCCTTCGGGCTCTGCGCGGCGGTGGGCCTCGGCCTGAGCCTCACCCAGGTCATCGGCATGTGGGGCCTGTTTGACGACCAGCTCAGCGCCGCCGGGGCGTTGGGGGCGGGGCTCACCACCGTCGCCGTCGCCATCGCCCAGCTCGGGGCGCTCACGGCGCTCACCGCGCGCAGCACCGAGCTCGCCGGGGCCTTGGGCCTCGCCATCGCCGTGTTCATGGCGGTGCTCACCCCAACCTCTGTGTTTATTTACCGGCCCGACCTCTTCCCCGTAGACGGCCTGGGGCGCGCGCTCTTCGTCGCGCCCACGAGCCTCATCCTGCACAGCGAGCTGATCGCCTGGGCCTGGCCCATCGTGATGCTGGTCGGCGTCGGGGTCGGGGCCTTGGGCCTCGCCTGGGCGGCGCGGCGGGTGGTGGTGGGCTGAGACGCTGGGCTAAGCGTCTGTCCACCGCGGGTCTGGGTCGGTGAGGCGCAGCTCGACCTCGTCGCCGGAGCCGACGGCGGTGAAGGCGCCCTCGGGGAGCCGCTGGCGTAGGGCGCTCCGGAGGAGGAGCACCCGGGAGGTGGTGGCGGCCTCACAGTGGATGAAGCGCACCTTGGCCCGGGGCGGGCGCAGGGTGAGGAGCAGCTCCGCGAAGCCCTCCAAGACGGCCCGGGCGCGCTCGGGGGTGAGGCCGCGCAGGCGAAGCTCCACGGGCGGGGTGGCGCCGGGGGTGAGGGCGACCTCGGCGCCGTCGCCGAGCTTGGCGTTCATCACCGCGGCCCGGGCCTGGGCGAGCCAGTCGCCGCCTTCGCCGAGGGCCTCGGCGCGGGCGGGGCGGGACCGCAGGGCGGGCGGCGTGGCCTTCTGGGGCTTGGGCATGAGCCCCCAGGCGAGCAAGATGACGCCGACGCCGAGCAGCGTCGGGCCGACGGGCACGCTGAGGCGGGTCTCTAGCTCCACGGCGAACATGGCCGGGGTGCTGAGGCGGTCAATCTGTGTCAGGTAGAGCTGGGCCCCGCCGAGGAGCGCGAGGCTGAGGCCCCAGGAGGTCGCCTTCATGGTGTGTCTCCGGGTGGTGTGTCTCCGGTCGCGCCGGGCTCCGGGGGCAGCTCGACCTTGAGGTGCCGCCGCTCGTTGAGGATGCCCCGCAGGGCGTCCCCGGCGGGGGTGCCTCTGCCCAGGTCACGCACCCGGCGGACGAGGCCGGTCTGTGTGGGATCACGCACCACCTCCTCCTTGATGGCGGCGGTGAGCAGCTCGACGGCGGCGAGGCGCTCGGCGCCTTGAGCGGCGGCGCGACGCCAGGCGAGGAGCACGCCGACGAGGCCCAAGGCGAGCACGGCGGCGAAGGCGGCCATGGCGCGGGCGAAGGCGTCGGCCTCCTCCTGAAAGGCGGTGAACCAGGTCTCCCGGTCCTCACGGATGGCCTCGCCGAGCTCCCCGCGCATGGCGGTGGCGACCTCCTCCAGCATGGCGCGGGTGGAGGCGCGGGTGAGCTCGACCAAGGCGGGGTTGAGCTGCTCGGCCATCGTGAGCCGGGCGGCGGGGGCCAAGGAGTCGGTGAGCGCCCGGGCGAAGGCCGGGGCGAGCTGGGTCTCCAGGACCACGGCGGCGGCGGGGCCGAGCTCGTCTCGCAGCCCCGCGGCGGCCTGGGCGCGCAGGCGGGGGCCCAAGGTGTCGACGGTGGCGCGCTCTAAGGTCAACACAAACCCGAGGAGGTCTTGGCGGGCGGGATCTTGGGTGAGCGCCCGGGCGCCGTCGCGGATCGCCGCGGCCCACTCGGCGCGGAGCGCGGGGCCGAGGTCCGTCTTGAGCGCGTCGGCGAAGGCCGGGGCCAAGGCGTCGACCAGGGCGGCGGCGCGGGCGGTGAGCAGGGCCTCCCGCTCGGGGTCGCTGAGCCCGGCGGTGGCGGCCGTCGCGACGGCTTCAGCGAGGCGCTGCACCGCCTCCTGCACCTCGGGGCGGGCGAGCTGGGCGGCGAGGCGGGCGCCCTCGGCGTCGAGGCCCACGAGCGCGCCTTCAGCGGCGGCCTGGGCGTGGCCGCGTGTCCACGAGACGCAGCCCGGCGTGGTGAGCAGGAGGACGGCGAAGGCGACGGGGAGGCGCATCCCCAGAGCCTACATCATCCGGCGCTCACTGCGGGCGGGCCTGGGTGTTCCCCGCGGCGTCGGCGGCGGGGGCGGCGGCGGCGGGGGCGGCGCGGCTAAAGAGCGAGACGTAGTTCCAGGCGCCGGACATCTGGGTGTCGGTGATGCTGTCGGACTCGCCCCGGGACTCGTTCGCCGCCGGATCCTGGGCCCGGCGCACACGCCAGTCGTCATCGACGCCGTCCGCGTCTGTGTCGTTCGCGCTCACGCGGTTGCGGTAGGCCGAGGCGCCGCGGGTGCTGCCGACGTCGGCGTAGGCGTCGCCGGTCTGATCGCGGCGGTAGGTGGCGCGCATCCCGCCGTACGGGTCATCGATCACGATCCCGTCGTTGGTGACCTGCTGCACGGTGACGATGTGGGTGCCCGACTGCCCGCGGCCCTTGTGGAAGAGGCTGAGCATCACCGCGCCGCCGGCCTCCAGGGTGGTCTTCATGCGCTCCTTCACCACGGGCCAGGTGTTCGCCCCGCCGCGCTGCAGCGTCTCTTGGGTGGGGCGCTCGGCGGCGGTGGGCTCCACACGGTTGAGGAGCGTCCCGGCGTTGCCGGTGATCGAGGTGCGGGAGATGCCCAGGAGGCTCATCAAGAACGCGACCACGTCCTCCATCTGGGCGTCGGCCTGGAAGGTCTCGGCCATGTTCGCGCGCTGGGCGTTCGTGGTGCTGCCGCCGCGCAGGCGCTGGTAACCCGAGCCCGCGTTGTTCTCGTTGTCCAAGAAGGTGCGCACCCGGCGCTCCCACTCGCCCTCGGGGAGCTCAATCTGGGAGAGATCCTCACGCGCCGGGTCGCGGCGCTGGCTGCGCAGCCAGGCCTTCTTGAGCTCGGTCTCTACGGCGGCCACCACGTCCGCGCGGCTGTAGCCGAGGCGCTCCAGCACCATCGCGAAGGAGGTGACGTTGCAGGTGGCTTCAGGGGAGGTGAGGTTGTCGGACTGGGTGCGGTACTGGGGCACGCCGAGGCGGGAGTTCCAGTCATCGGCGCTGTGCTGGCTGCCCTCGACCTGGGTGCCTGTGCCCGCCGTGGCGTCGGCGACGCCGACCTCCAGGGTGCGGATGAGCGCGCGCACCGAGGGGATGAGCTCCGGCGGCACGAAGCCGCGCACCTGGGAGGCCGTGCCCGTGCCCTCGCTCGTCGGCGCGGTGTCCAGCGTGGTGAGGTCGGGCACCGTCCCGGCGGCGAGCTGCGAGGAGACCGTCTCGACCTGCATCAGCAGGCCCTCGACCCGGCGGGCCTTGGTGTCGCCGGTCAGCTCGGCGATCTCCGTGGTGCGCGTCTGCAAGAAGGTGCGGTACCCGGCGATGAACTGCTGCCGGGGCGTCTGCTGGGCCTGGCCGTCCGCCGCCGGGGCGGCGCCGTTCTCGCCGCGAAGCTGGGCCTGGGCCTGGGCGTTCGACTGACCCCCCTGCTGCGGCGCCTGGGCGTCTACGCGGGTGTCGGTCTGCTGGGCGGGGGTGGCCTGACGCTGGGCTCTGCCGGACATCGAAGCGCTCCGAGGCGTGTCTTGCGGGAGGGTGTGCACACTACGCTACCGCAAGCGCTGAGAACGTCAAGCGTTAAGTTCTGGGGCCCTCGGGCCCCCTCAACGCAGGGCGGTGACTTCAATAATTCCCCAAGGGGAGGAGGCCCGCCTCAGGGCAGGTGAATCCGGTACACGTTGCCCTCCTCGGTGCCCACATAGAGCGCGGGCGGCTTGATGGCGGCGGCCAAGGCGCTCGCGCGCTCGCCTTGGGGCCAAGGCAGCGGCGTGGCGGGCCCACCGGCGAAGTCGCGGGACTGTAGCTCAACGCGGGTGATCTCGCCGGGGGCCTCGCCGTCGGCGACCAGGGCCCACAGGGCGGTGGGGGACGACCACGCCACGGCGCGCACAAACGCGGGCACCTCCTCACGCTCCTCCCCGTCGAGGGACAACACACGGACGCGGCTAGGGTCGAGGCGGTCGTGGGCGGCGAGGTGCTGGCCGTCGGGCGCGGGGCGGGGCGGAAAATAGCCCTCTTCGCTGAGACGGGCCTGGTTGAGCTCGTTCACATCAGGGCCGAGGCCCTCCGACGCCGGGGGCGTCTGACCGTCCCAGGTGTAGAGCACCCCGTCGGCGACGAGGCGTAAGGTGCCCTCGCGGGGGCCGGGCAGCACGAGGCTCAGCTCGGCGTCGGGCAGGGGCGGGCCGCCAAGAGGGTCCCCCTCGGCGCTCCAGGCCCCGCCCGCGCCGCCGAACCAGCGCCCGCCGGGGGCCCAGCGGAGCTCCGGGTCGCCGCCCTCGATGAGAGAGAGCGCGCCCGAGGGCGAGAGGAGCTGGGCCGGGGCGTCGGGCCCGAAGCCCAGCAGCAGGGCCGCGCCGTCGGCGCCAAGCCGCACAGACCAGCGCGGCGGGGAGCCCGCGCAGCAGGGGTCACGGTACTCCCAGCGCGTCTCACCGTCGCGCAGATCGATGAGGGTGTAGGCCAAGGGCTCGCCGCCGCCCTCCCGCGCGACGAACAAGAAGCGCCCGTCCTCCGAGACCTCCAGGCGCCGGATGGGGTGTGGGGCCGAGGACACCGGCCGCTGCACCGGGCGCAGGGGGACAGGGCGCATCGCGCCGGGCTCATGCTCATCGAGCAGCTCGTCCAGGGCGTACTTCATCGGGGCTCCGCAGGCGGTGAGGAGGAGGAGGGCGAGGAGGGCGCGAGGCGCGTTCATCCCCCAAGGGTACACCCGGGCGGGGGTGGAGGGGAGGGGGGAGGCTCAACTCCGCGCCCAAACGAGGTCTCGGCGCCCGTGGGGGCCCCCTCACGCCCCCAAAGCGCCGCGACGAGCGCGCGCCCGCCGAGAGGTCCGGCTATAAATGACATATTTGTCATTTATAGAGAGTGCCTCGGGACGGGATCGCCGAGACGAGCTCCATCTCTTGCCCCTCGCGCCAATTCTTATGCTACGCTGCCCAGAACCCTTTGCTGAGCGTGTCCGCCGATGGAGAGTCTCCGATGAGCCGCCGATTCGAGCCGAGCCAGCGCCCCACGAGCGGTGACCGCCGAGGGTGGGTCGCCCTGGGCTTGCTCTCGGCGGCGGCCTGCGCGCCCACTCCAGAGCTTGGCGAGGGCTTCGTGCCCGCGATGAGCTTCGCGGCAGCCGCTCAGAACTGCGCGGCGCTGCAGGCGGTGAGCGAGCCGCTCTGCGGAGAGGAGACGTTCCCGGTTCACTGTTGGTGGGCGTCGTCTTACGAAGATGCTGCGGCCTTTCGGTCAGTCACGGAACGGCCTGCCTTCACCTGCGACGCCGGGATTGGGGTCGCGTTACGGAGTGCATTGGAGCAACGAGTGAGTTGTGAAATTGACGAGGATCTCATCATCGCGTCAATTCAATGCAGCCCATTAGACACAGGAGGTGAGTCCACCTGTGCGCCAACATTTTCCTGCTTCGGTGTGCGATGAGGCAAAAGAACACGTCTCAGGGGCTGATCTCAGACACAAAACATTCGGCTATCCTCTTGCTCACGATGCTCGGCTCGGTGTTGGGCGGATGTCAGGAGTACAACATCCCCCACATTGAGCTCTCAGAGGACGCAGAGCACGCAGCTTACAACTGCGACGTGCTGGCGCTAGCCTCGGACTGGGATTGTTCACCGGAGGATCGTGTGATCCCGCTGAGCTGTAGCTGGGGAGACAAAGACCGCTCAGGAGCCGTGACCATAGAAGGCAGCACAGGCTGCGTCACGATGACTTGCGCGGAGGTGCTCTATCGGGCGGAGAACGAGTGCACCTACGACCAAAACGGAGAGACCGTCCTCCACGACAACACCACCGCCGAGTGCTGCACCGCCGACGATTGCGGCGTGGAGTTCGGATGTTACTGAACCACCCTCTGCCCTTGGCGCTTTTCGGTGGCCTGCTCTCAGCGTTGGGCTGCGCGCCCACTCCAGAGCTTGGCGAGGGCTTCGTCCCAGCGTTCAGCTTCGCGGCGGCGGCTCAGAACTGCGCGGCGCTGCAGGCCGTGAGCGAGCCAATCTGCGGGGAGGAGACGTTCCCGGTTCACTGCTGGTGGTCGGACTCATCTGACGAATACACTCTGGCTCGCGGGTATACGGAAAAACCAGCCCACACCTGCGACGAAGGGATTGACGCAGCCTTAGAGATCGCGAGCTCGCAGGAGGTACGGTGTGAGCTCGATTACGATGCCCTGACCAACTCCTCAACCCAGTGCAGCTACGGTGACACGGGAGGAGATGTCTACTGTGCCCCAACACTCCTCTGTTTTGGTGTACGATGAGGCCCGTTCGCACGTTTTCTGCTCCAGTGGAAGTCAAGCCCAAGTCGGCAGGCGCACTGCTCCTCGTCTTCTGCTGTGTGCTCAGCGGATGCCAGACGTACAACGTCCCTCATATCCAGCGATCCAGGGATGCAGAGCACGCGGCCTACAACTGTGAGGTGATAGCGTTGGCGTCGGAGTGGAGCTGCCTGCCTGAAGAGCGAGTGATCCCGATAAGCTGTAGCTGGGGTGACGCAGACGTCTTCGGCGCGGTGACCATCGAGGGCAGCACGGGCTGCGTCACGGTGACCTGTGAGGATGTGCTCACGCGGGCTGAGATTGATTGCTTGAACGACGATGACGGCGAGCCAGTCCTCCGCGACAACCCCGCCGATGAGTGCTGCACCGCCGACGACTGCGGCGTGGAGTTCGGATGTTACTGAACCAACCTCTGCGCTTAGCGCTTCTGGTGGGCCTGCTCTCAGCGTTGGGCTGCGCGCCCAAGGATACCGACGTTGGCTTTGTCGCCTCAAGCAGCCTCTTCTCAGGCGCCCAGAACTGCATTATGCTTGAGACTATAAGCGTCGATGTCTGCGCTGGTGAGACCTTCCCGATCCACTGCATCTGGGGAGAGAGCTTCGGCAGATTCGATGGCGCAGGAGGGATCAGCGCGACCTCAGCGCAGACCTGTGACGCTGCGTTGGCGCGTGCGGTGCAATTGGCCGCCGAAGAAGGCCTTCTATGTGAGGTCGTGGAGGGCCGTGTCATTGTGTATGAGATTCAATGTACAGATGAAGACACGGGTGACTCAGGCGCGATGGACAACTGTAGCCCCCTTTGGGTCTGTTCGAACTTATGAACACCTCCTTCATTCATCTGACCGGGACAGTCCGTCCTCATAAGCTCTCGTCTGGTGGCGTCTTGCTGCTGGTGATCACAAGCGTAGCCTGTGCCCCTGAGGATGAGCTTGAGCTCACGCGCTCCCGCAACGCCGAGGACGCCGCCTACAACTGCGAGCTGCTGGCGATGGCCTCGGACTGGTACTGCCTGCCTGAAGACCGGGTGATCCCGCTGAGCTGTGGCTGGGGGCAAAAGGATCTTGGCGGCAGCGTGACCATTGAAGGCAACACGGGCTGCGTCACGACGACCTGTGAAGTTGTGCTAGATTTGGTAGAGCGGGACTGCTTCTACAACCAGAATGGCGAATTCATCCTTCGTGGCGATCCCACCGCCGAGTGCTGCACCGCCGACGATTGCGGCGTGGAGTTCGGATGTTACTGAACCACCCTCTGCCCTTGGCGCTTTTCGGTGGCCTGCTCTCGGCGCAGCCCGCACACTGTGAGGAGGGCGACACAGCTCAGGGCCCAGAGTGTGATCTGCAATTTTACTGTGGCCGAACCTGGTGAGACCTCTAATGCTGAACAGCGCGAGAGCACCTACCTCATCGGACCGCTCACGATGCGGGTTGACCAAACTGGGTCTGCTCCTGCTCGCGAGTTGTGTGCCCGAGGACGCAACACCTCGCCTCGTCGCGGCAGACAGTTTTCTGGACGCCGCGCACAACTGTGAGGTGTTGGAGACCCTCAGCGAATCGATGTGTGGTGACGAGACATACACGGTCTACTGCGAGTGGGTGTATGATGGTCTTGGTGGCGGTGCTGGGGTTACGACCCAACATCCTGCGACCACCTGCAACGAGGCGCTCTCTGCCGCCCGTGAGCAAGCCGATCACCTTCGGTGCAGAGTCCGCAACTCCGACGGTGACTTTCCGCCGTTGTGTGAGGACCAAGACACAGGCATCTCCTACTATTGTGAACGAATACTTTACTGCCAAAAGCGGTAAGGAGCTCCAAGACGATGTCGATGAACCCAGCTCCCCTCCTGCTCACGCTGCTCGGCCTGCTCAGCGCGTGCGACGATGGCCCCGAGGTGGTGCGCGCCCACAACGCTGAAGACGCCGCGCTCAACTGCGAGCTGCTGGCGATGGCCTCAGACTGGTACTGTCTGCCTGAAGAACGAACGATCCCGCTGAGCTGTAGCTGGGGCGACACGAATTTTAACGGCTCGGCGACTATCGAGGGCCGGACGGGATGCGTCACGATGACCTGTGATATCGTGATTCGGTGGGCTGAGGAGGAGTGCCTCTACGAGCAGAACGGTAGGACGGCGCTTCTAGATAACGCCACGGAAGAATGCTGCACCGCCGACGATTGCGGCGTAGAGTTCGGCTGCTACTGACCCCCACCCCTCCCAAACAGATCCCCCACGACCGCCCGCCCCTCACGCACCAGCCAGCGCCCCCCGGCGATCACGCCCCAAACGGTGAGCTCCGGGGTGAGCAGGGTGACGTCGGCGTCGAGTCCTGGGGCGAGCTGGCCTTTTTGACGTAGGCGGAACAGCGCGGCGGGGTTGGCGGTGCAGGTGGCCAAGGCGCGCTGAAAGGGCACGCCCAGGGCGGTGGCCTCTCGCAGGGCGTCGAGGAGCCCCCTGGCGTCGCCGACGCCCATGCCGAGGAGCTCACCGTCGGGGGAGAAGCGGGGCAGGCAGCCGCCGCCGTCGCTGGACATCGTGAGCCGGGCCGGGGGCAGGCCGCCGAGGAGCCACTCCGCCAGGGCCTCCCCGGCGCTGGGCTCGTCGCCTTCTTTGGGGAAGGCGGTGACGTCGATGGTGAGGCCTAACGGCGCGCAGTCTTTGGCCTCCTCCCACAGGCGCCGGTTGCGGTTGCAATGGGTGGGGTGGAAGACGCGCGGCGGCAGCTCGGAGACGGCGAGGGCCTCGCGCACGAGGCTGAGCCCCCGGGGGCCGTCGCCGAGGTGCAGATGAACGAGCCCGGCCTTGCCGGTCATCAAACCGGAGACGTGGGCGTCGGCGGCGACGCGCAGGAGCTCGTGCAGGGTGGGCTGGGCGCTTCTGTGGTCGGAGATCGCCAGCTCCCCGACGGCGACCATTCGATCGACGTGCACGAGATCGCCGCGCACCGAGCCGGTCAAGGTCGGCGGTGGCACCTCGTAGCCGCCGGTGTAGGTGAGCGCGGTGAGGCCGTAGTGGGCGAGGCCCCGGGCGCTGGCGAGCAGCTCGGCCAAGGAGCGTGTGGTGCCGTCGGTGCCCAAGAGCCCGATGGCGGTGGTGACCCCGGCGCGGGTGAGCTGCTCCACAAACAAGGGCGGCACCCGGGTGTGCGCCCCGCCCTCGCCGCCGCCGCCGGTCATGTGCGTGTGGGTGTCCACGAGGCCGGGCACCACGAGGAGGCCCTGCACGTCCACCTCCTCGACGGGCCAGCCCGAAGGCGCGTCGCTGAGGCCGTCGCCGAGGGCGGCGATGTGTCCCCCCGCGAGCAAGAGGTCGCCGCGCCCCCGAGGCTCAGGGTCGTAGAGGTCGCCGCCGCGCAGGAGGGTGATCATCGGGAGGTCCGGGGTGAGGGGCGCGCTGAAGGTAATGGGCGGCGGGCTCGGGGGCGAGGGTGCGCAGCGCGGGAGGGGGTGATAAAACCGCAGGAGCAGCCCGCGCCTCCGCGCGGCGAACCCCGGTGAGAGCATGATCACGCGCCTCTACGTCGACAACGTCGGTCCCCTGGTCAACTTCGAGTGGCGGCCTGGGCGGCTGAACCTGTTGTTGGGGGAGAATGGGAGTGGGAAGTCGTTTGTGTTGCGCGTGATGGGCGCCGCTCGGTTTCTGTTGGGTGGGGTGGATTATGAGAGCAAGGCGCCCCCTGACAACCGGACCCGGTGGGACAGCAGAAGAGAGCAGACTCGTGAGCTTGATGTCGTCATCGAGGGGCAACAGTATTCGTATTCGGTGATGTTTGATCACGCCGAGGACGATGGGCGGTGGAGACGATGGGTGGTCAAGGAGCGCCTGAGCGTGGATGGCATGCCGCTCTCACAGATGGAGGGTGACAAGCTGACCATCTTCGCGGACGATGGAGGTGCGGCTACCACGCTCCCCGTGAGCGTCACACGGTCTGGTGTAGGAATTATTCCGCCCAGCCACGAATACAAACGTCTCACGCGCTTCAAGACCTGGATGCGTAAAGGATTGCACTCTTTCGCGCCGATCCCCCAGATGATGGCCGCGGAGGTTAAGGGCTCGCCCGAACATCCAGACCACATCCTGAGTGACTTCGCCTCATGGTACGCCTCCTGGTTGCCAAGAAACATCGGTCCTGCGATGCGCGCCCAGAAGGCCATCGCTGAGATCATCCCTGGCTTTGAGTCCCTCCAGGTGAGCCCCAACGGCGTGAAGCTTCAGGCCACCTTTCATGCACACAAAGGAACGCCCGCGCACAGCATCGACTTCAATCATCTCTCCGACGGCCAACGCCAGCTCTGCGCCCTCTACGTCCTGCGCCACGCCTACATCCAGCCGGGGCACACCTTCCTCATCGACGAGCCCACCAACTTCGTCTCTCTCCGCGAGATTCAGCCCTGGCTGAACGAGGTCATCGACGCCACCGACGTGCCGAACGGCCCCCAAGTCTTCATCGTGAGCCATCACCCGGAGATCATCGACCAGCTCGCGCCGCAGCACGGCGTGCAGTTCTTCCGCGACGGCGGCCCCACACGCATCGCCCCGTTCAAGGGCGCTCCGGCGCTCACGGCCTCGGAGACCGTCGCCCGTGGGTGGGGCGATGAGTGATGGGGTTCAGTGGATCCTCTTGGGCGAAGACAAACAGGCGGTCACGTTCTTGCGGCGCCTTGTCGTCGCCATGGGCGCGAACGCCCGGCGGGTGATCGAGCTCCCCGTCGCGGCGACCACTACGGGCGCCTGCGGCTCTCAGTACGTCGTAGCCCGCTACGCCAGGGAGCTCCCCGCGTTTCGGGCCAACGCGGCGCGAATGAGCACGAAGCTCCTGGTCCACATCGACGCTGACGATCGCACAGTCCTCCAGCGCCAGCGAGAGCTCGCCCAGGCCTGCGCTGACGCGGGCCTGCCTCCACGCGGGCCCAACGAGGCCATCGCGCTCCTCATCCCCAAACGAAACTTGGAGACCTGGATCGCCTCCTTGGACCCCAGCCAGCATGACGCCCAGCGCGGCGCCGACCCCACCCAACCTCTGGAGGAGCGAGTGTTTAGGCACCTCACGGAGGAGAGCGGCTGCTCCGGCGCCGTCGAGGCCCTGGCCCGCCACCTCAGATCCCGCGCCCCCGCCCCGCTCATCCCCGACCTGCCCTCCTTAGACGAGGCCGTCGTCGAGCTCCGCCGGGTCTGGCCCTGAGCCATGCTCACCCGCGTCCTCCAGCAGAACATCGGCCCCTTCTTGCACAACGAGCGCCGTCTCGGCCCCCTCACGCTCATCCACGGCGAGGCCGGCAGCGGCAAGACCTCCATCGTCGGCGTGGCGAACACGCTGTGGGCCTTCTGTTTTCGCCCCTCCGACCTCACGGCCAAGGTGCCCCTGGACTCGGTGACCCGGTGGAGCGGCCTCACCGCCCAGCGCCGAGAGATCGACGTGTCGCTCAACGGGGCGACCTTCACCCACGTCTGCGTCACCGAGAACGACGAGACGACGGGGCGCCGCCGCCGCTGGTTCGCGGAGGAGACGCTGAGCGTTGACGGCGTGCCCCTGCTCCGCCGCGAGGGTGACACCCTGCATGTCCTCGCCGACGACGACGGCCCGGCCTCGCGCCTCCCCGCCCACCCCGGCCTCTCCGCCTTGACCCTCACCCCGCCCGAGCACCGCCGCGCCTGGACCTACCTCACCTGGCTGCGGGACCGGCTCTTCGTCTTCGCGCCGCTGCCCCACGTCATCGGCGCGAGCGTTCCACTCGACACAGTCCGACCGGCCCGGCCCAAGGAGGAGTGTGAAGACTTCGCGCCCTGGTTCGCCGGGTGGAGCGCCGCAAACCCCGCCGAGGCCCAGGCCCTGAACCTGGCCCTGCCGGGGATCTTGCCCGGCGCCGTGGCCCTTGAGGTGGCGGGGGAGCGGCTCGTGGTGCGGTTTGGGGCCCGCGGGGAGCGCCCGGGCTTTGTGCTGGGCTTCGACCGCCTCTCCGACGGGGAGCGGCAGCGGGTCGTGCTGGAGGCCCTGGCGCTGGCGTTCTTGCGCCCCGGCGTGACGACGCTCTGGGACGAGCCCGAGCGCTTCTTGTCGGCCCGGGACGTGGGCCCCTGGATTGACCGGGCGCTCGCGGCGGCGGCGGCGCCGGGGGGGCCCCAGGTCGTGTGGGCGAGCCAACACCCCGAGGTGGCGCGGCGGCTCCCTCGCTGATCACGGTCGCTGATTGGGCGACGGGGGTCGCGGCGGGGGAGGCTTGGGGCTACACTTCAGGGGCACCCCCTCTCTCCAGGATGAGACCCCATGCTCCTGCTCTCGCTGCTGGCGCCCACGGCGCTCGCGCAGTCCCTGCACTACCAAGGCAACATCCAAGGCGGTATGGCCATCGACGGCTCCGGCGTGTCGACGGCGTACTCCGGCACGACGACGCTCTACACCGGCGACACGCTGGACATCACCATCCCCTCCACCGCGACGGTGAAGGAGGTCTGGGCCGTCGTCACCGCGAAGTCTTCGGGCTTTAACGGCGACCCGGCCACCACCACGGTCATCAACGGCGTGTACCTCAGCTCGGCCACCTACGTCTCGGCCAGCGGCCAGCACCGCGTCTACAAGCTCGACCCGACCACCTTCGGCATCACGAAGGCCGGCAGCTACTCCTACCAAGAGCAGGACAAGGCCGACTCGGGCTACAACAGCGGCGCGGGCACCGTCGGCACCACCCTGGCCGTCATCTACGAGGACAAGACGCTCTCGGGTTACCGCCACGTCGTCTTCGGCAGCTACTACACGCTCAACGGCTCGTGGACGATCACCGGCCTGCCCACGACCACCTCGGGCGACAAGGTGCTGTTCTCGCAGACCATCGGCTGGGAGTGCTCGGACGAGCAAGACGGCACGATGACCATCGGCAGCACGGTCACCACGAGCTACGCCGGGGGCCGCGACGACGGAAAAAACTTCACGACGAGCTGCGGCAGCCAGGACTGGAACTCGCTGTTCACCGCGGGCAGCTTCGGGATCAACGACAGCGACGAGCTCATTGGCGTCGACGGCGATGAGCCCGACAGCGAGCCCTCCACGGGCACCTCCAACAACTCCTACCGCTCCGATGAGCTCTGGCGGGTGACCTACAGCGAGTCGGGCTCCTTGGCTGTGAAGTACGGCAAGAGCGACAGCGACGGCTACACCAGCGCCTTCGGCCTCGTCATCGACCTGGAGACCGACGGCGACGGCGTCAACAACGACGACGACAACTGCCCAGACGTGTCCAACGCCGACCAGGCCGACGCGGATGGTGACGGTGACGGCGACGCCTGCGACACCTGCACCGACGTTGACGGCGACGGCTACGGCGACGGCAGCTACAGCGCGTCCACCTGCACCGACGACTGTGACGACGACGACGCGACGGTCTACCCCGGCGCCTCCGACGCCTGGTATGACGGCGTAGACGCCAACTGTGACGGGGCCAACGACTACGACCGCGACGGCGACGGCACCACCTCGTCGAGCTACGGCGGCACGGACTGCAACGACAACAACGCCTCGATCAACACCTCGGCGACGGAGACCTACTACGACGGCGTCGATGGCAACTGTGACGGGAAGTCGGATTACGACAAGGACGGCGACGGCACAGACTCGTCGAGCTACGGCGGCACGGACTGCAACGACAACAACGCCTCGATCAACACCTCGGCGACGGAGACCTACTACGACGGCGTCGACGCCAACTGTGACGGCGAGTCGGACTACGACCGAGACGGCGACGGCACGGACTCGTCGAGCTACGGCGGCTCGGACTGTGACGACAACAACGCGACGATCAACACCTCGGCGACGGAGACCTACTACGACGGCGTCGATGGCGACTGTGACGGCGGGTCGGACTACGACGCCGACGGTGACGGCCAAGACAGCGACGGCTACGGCGGCCTCGACTGTGACGACGCCGACGGCGGCGTGTACGACGGCGCCGGGGAGACCTGGTACAACGGCGTAGACGACAACTGCGACGGCGGCTCGGACTACGACCAGGACGGCGACTCCTACGACAGCAGCGACTACGGCGGCGACGACTGTGACGACTCCTTGGACTCGGTCTACCCCGGCGCCACGGAGCTGTCCGACGGCCTCGACAACGACTGTGACGGCGTGAACGAGGTCACCGACAGCGACGGCGACGGCGTGACCGATGAGGCCGAGCAGGACCTCGGCACCGACCCCGCCCTCGCCGACACAGACGGCGACGGCCTCGACGACGGTGACGAGCTCGACCTGAGCACCGACCCCCTCGATGAGGACACCGACGAGGACGGCGTCAACGACGGCGACGAGGTGGTCGGCGGCACGGACCCCCTCGATGAGGACAGCGACGATGACGGCGCCACGGACGGCGTCGAGGTGGACGTCGGCACCGACCCGCTCGACGCCGACAGCGACGACGACGGCCTGAGCGACGGCGACGAGCTCAACACCCACGGCACCGACCCCTTGGATGAGGACAGCGACAGCGACGGCCTCACCGACGCCGAGGAGCTCAACACCTACGGCACGGATCCCAACGACTCCGACACCGACGACGGCGGCGTGATCGACGGCGTGGAGATCCTGCTCGACGGGACCGACCCGCTCAACGGCGAGGACGACATCTACGACACCCGCGACACCGACGCCGACGGCCTCACCGACAAGGAAGAGTTTGTGCTCGGCACGGACCCCGAGGACGCCGACAGCGACGACGACGGGCTCAGCGACGGCGACGAGGTGCTCGTCCACGACACCGACCCGCTCGACGCCGACCAGGACGACGACGGGCTGAGCGACGGTGATGAGGTGGCGCTCAGCACGGATCCGAAGGACGCCGACAGCGACGACGACGGCCTGGGCGACGGCGAGGAGGTCAACGACCTCGGCACGGACCCCGTGGTCGCGGACACCGACGGCGACGGCCTGAGCGACGGCGACGAGGTGAACACCACCCAGACCGACCCGCTGCTCTCCGACAGCGACAGCGACGGCCTGAGCGACGGCGACGAGCTCAACACCCACGGCACCGACCCGCTTGACGCCGACAGCGACGACGGCGGCGTGACCGACGGTGAGGAGCTGGAGAACGGCACCGACCCCCTCGACGGCGCCGATGATGTGCCCGTCGAGGACACCGACGACCCCGTTGACACCGGCATGATCAAGGGCGGCGGCGGCTGTGAGTGCTCCACGAGCTCCGCCCCGGCCCCTGTGGGCCTCGCCGGGCTCTTGGGCCTCCTCGGCGCGATGTGGGCGCGCCGCCGCCGCTAAACGATCCCCCTCGGGCGTCGGGCCTGCTTGTGCCCGGCGCCCGCAGGGCTGGACAGAATTTGGGTGATCCTCACCCTTGACAACTGAATGGCTGTACAGGTATCACGAAGAGCAGACCTGAACGTGTGTTCGGGGATCTCGTGGAGCCTGTGTATGCTGAGCGCGCTGTCCATCCGAAACGTCGCCATCATTGACTCCCTCGACCTTGCCCTGAGCGCGGGCCTCAACGCGCTGTCCGGGGAGACCGGCGCGGGCAAGTCCATCGTCTTCGCCGCGCTGTCCCTGGTGCTCGGGGCCAAAGGTGGGGCGGAGCTGGTGCGCACCGGGGCGCCGTCCGCCGAGGTCACCGCACGTTTTGTCCTGCCGCCGTCGAGCCTCGCCTGGGCGACGCTGCGCCAGGAGGGCCTCTTGGGCGAGGGCCCGCCGCCCTCAGAGCTCGTGCTGCGCCGGGTCTTGCCCGCGTCGGGGCCCAGCCGGGCCTGGGTGATGGACCAGCCGGTGAAGCTCGGCCTGCTGCGCCAGCTCGCCCCGGCGCTCGTGGACCTCGCCGGTCAGCACGCCCAGCAGGCCCTCCGGGATCCCGACCACCACCTGCTCCTCCTCGACCGCTTCGCGGGCTTCGGCCCCCTCGCCGAGCGCCTCGCCGCCGCCGTGCGGGGCCTCGCCGAGCGCCGCCGGGCCCTGGAGCGCCTGGAGGACAACCAGCGCCACCGTGAGGAGCGCGCGGAGTTTCTGCGGTTTCAGCTCCGGGAGCTCGACGCGCTCCAGCCCAAGGCCGGGGAGCGGGATGAGCTGCTCGCCGAGCGGGATCTCCAGCGCCACGCCGTCGAGCTGCAGAGCCACGCCCGCCGGGCTGAGGCGCTCTTGTACTCCGGGGACGGCGCCGTGGTCGAGAAGCTCGGCCTCGCCGAGACGGCGCTCCAGGGCATCGCCACGGTGGACCCCACGGCCCAGCCCCTCGTCACCCAGCTCGCGGAGCTGCTCGTCGGCGCCGAGGAGCTCGCCCGGGAGCTCAGCCGCCGGGCCCGGTCTCTGCGCCACGACCCCGCCCGCCTGGAGGAGATCGAGGGCCGCCTCGCTGAGCTGGAGCGCCTCAGCCGCAAACACCGCTGCGACGCCGATGGCCTCGTCGCTTTACACAAGCGGCTGATGGGCGAGCTGGCCGACCTGGACCACGCCGACGAGCGCCGGGAGGAGCTCAGCCAGGCCGTGAGCGCCGCGGAGGCCGAGGCCCTTGAGCTCGCCCGGCTCGTGCGGCGGGAGCGGATCCGCGCCTCGTCGGGGCTTGAGGAGGCCGTCGCCACCCAGCTCCGGGGCCTCGCGATGCCCCACGCCTGCTTCCGGGTGGTGCTCTTGCCCAACGTCGAGGGGGAGCCCACCTCGGGCGGCCTGCTCAACGAGCGGGGCCTCGACCGGGTGGAGCTGCACCTCAGCGCGAACCCCGGCGAGGAGCCCCGCTGCCTCGCCCGGGTGGCGTCCGGCGGCGAGCTGAGCCGGGTGCTCCTCGCCCTGCGCGTGGCGCTCCAGGCCGCCCAGCCCGCCCAGACCTTCATCTTCGACGAGGTGGACGCGGGCCTCGGCGGGGCCGCGGCGGAGGTCGTCGGCGCGCGGCTGCGGGAGCTCGCCGACCGCGCCCAGGTGCTCTGCATCACCCACCTGCCCCAGATCGCCTCCTTGGCCGACCTGCATGTGCTCGTCGAGAAGCGGGTGGTGAGCGGGCGCACCTGCTCGGCGGCGACGGCGCTGGGCCACGAGGGTCGGGTGAAGGAGCTCGCGCGGATGGTCGGCGGCGGCTCGCTCACCGAGGCGTCTGAAGGCTGGGCGCGTGCGCTCCTGGCGGGCCAGGCGCGGCCCCTTCGCTCAGAACGTGCCGCGTAGGCCCAACATCCCGGGGCCTAGGAAGAGCTGGGCCTTGGGCAAGGGCCCGCCCTTGGGCAGGGGCTCGCCGGGCTCGCTGGGAGCTACGTCACCGGGTGTGGCCTCGCCGGGAGCGGCCTTAAAGGTGCTCGGGTCGAGGGCGTCGGGGTCGGCGGGGTCGGGCTCGGCGGGCGGCGCGCTGGGCACCTCGTCTTGCGCCTCGTCGGGGGCCCAGCCCTCGGCGGCGTCCCCTTGCACCAGCTCAACCCGCACGTTGAGCTTGTAGCGCAGGGACTCATTGTAGAGCTCGATGCGGCGCTCGACCTCCTCCCGGCTCCAGGTCTGGGAGGGGGCGCTCTCACGCTGCATGACGTAGTCGTAGCGGAAGGGGCCCATCGCGGCGATCATCGCGCCAGAGATGCCGAAGAAGGTCGCCTTCCAGCGGCGCTCCTCGTTGCGGCCCGTGGCCGTGTTCGTCGCGAGCAGGGCGAGCTGGTAGCGGGCGTCGGCGTCCTCCTGGGCGATCTGGTAGCTGCGATCGTCGGGGAAGTCGCTCGGGGACAACACGTAGTCGTCCTCATCGGGGACACGCACGTCCTCGATGGCCAGGAGCGGCAAGAAGGCCGAGGCGGAGAGCACGAGGCCCCCGGCGGTCATGCCGTAGAGCCAGTAGCGGGCCTCGTTCGTGCGGGCCGTGAGATCGGCCTCGGCGGCCTCGTCTTGGGTGAGCCGGGCCAAGGTCCAGGCGTCCAGGGCGTTGCCGAGGCCGTCCTCGACGCGCCAGGCGCGGGTCTTGGCGTTCACGACGACCCGCAGGCGGAGGCGCTCGTAACGGGCGATGTCCGCGGGGGTGCCGACGAGCACGGGGGTGGGCGGGGCGAACACCACGCGGGTGGGCGGCGCGAGGTCGATGGCCTCGGGGGCGGGCGCGGCGGGAGCGGCGGGCGCAACGTCGTCAACGACGACCTCCTGAGCCCAGGAGGGCGCCGCAGCGAGCAAGATCCAGAGCGTCAGAGAGGAGGACATGCTCTCTCTTGTAGCGTGGTCGAGCCGGGGATCGCGACGAACCCTACTTGTGGCGGAAGACGATCCGGCCCTTCGTGAGATCGTAAGGGGAGACGGCCACGGTCACGCGGTCGCCGAGCACGACGCGGATGCGGAAGCGCCGGAGCTTCCCGGCCAGGTGCGCTTGCACCTCGGTTCCGGCGTCGGTCTTCACGAGGAAGCTCCCGCCAGGGTAAACATCGACGACAGAACCCTCGATGTCGATCAGATCATCACTCGCCAAGCACACCTCCACGCGCGCCGTTGATTCCAGGCAGGCTAACCTATAGGTCGCCCAGGCGCACAGCGAGAGGCGCCAAGGAGCAGGATCTTTGTGAATCGACGCCTCGCCGCCGCCTGCGCCCTCGGGATGGCCTGCGCCGGTCGGGACACCGCCGAGCCCACCTGGCCCGCGAGGGCCGTCGCCGTCACCGGGATCACCCTCATCGGGCCGGAGGGGGCGCGGCCTGACGTGCGCCTTGTGCTCGCGGAGGGCCGGGTGCTCGCGGCGCTGGGGCCCGAGGAGCCGGCCTTGCCCGGCTGGATGCCCCAGGAGGCCCGCCCCGGGCGCTTCGTGATCCCCGGCCTCATCGACCGCCACGTTCACATCAGCCACAGCGGCGCGACGGTCTGGGTCGGCGACACCTTGGCTGACAACCTCCGGGCGACGCTCTCCTGGGGGGTGGTCGGCGTGGCGGACCTCGGCGGGCCGCTCTGGCTCACGGACCTGAGGGACGCCATCGACGCCGGGGCGCTGTTGGGCCCACGCCTCGCCGTGAGCGGGCCGATGCTCACCGCCGAGGGCTCCCACCCCTGCGAGACCACCTACGATCGTTCGCTCTGCGTGTTTGTGGACGGCGACGGCGCGGCGCAGGCCGATGCGCTCCTCGACGCCGGGGTGGACCAGGTCAAGGTGGCGCTCCAGGACGCGGACTTCTCCCCCTGGCCGACCCCTCGCCTCGACCTCGGCGACCTCGCCGCCATCTGCGCGGCGGGCCCCGCCGTGGTGCACATCGGCGACGGTGAGGACGCCGCGGACGCCTTGGCCGCGGGCTGCGGCGCCTTGGCGCATACCCCCTTCGGCGGCCCCTTGAGCGCGGCTGAGGCGGCCTTGCCCTTCGCTGAGCTGCACAGCACGGTCTCGGCCCTCGCCGGGGTGCCCCGGATCGTGCTCGACGGTGACGACCTCAGCGGGCCCCGCTACGCCGCCGTGCCCGAGGCCGTGCTCCAGAATTGGCGGGCGCTCCAAGAGGAGCCTCACTTGCTCTTGGACGGCTTCGCGGAGGAGAGCGCGGGCTGGGCGGCGCAGGCCCAGGCGAACCTCGGGGCCTTGGTCGCCGCCGACGCCCCGGTCCTCGCGGGCTCCGACGCTGGGTATTACCTCGTGCCCCACGGCGCCGCGCTCCACGACGAGCTCCTGGCCTTGGTCTCCGCCGGGATGAGCCCCCACGAGGCCCTGATGGCCGCCACCCGAGACGCGGCCCTGGCCTTGGGCTGGACGGACCTCGGCGTGCTCGCCCCCGGCGCCCGGGCGAGCTTCTTGGTCTTGGGCTGTGACCCCCTGGCCGACCTCGGCTGCGCCCAAGACATCGAGGAGCTCTGGCTCGACGGTGTGGCCTGGACCCCAGCCGCGCTCCGGGAGGCGCCGCTGGTGCTCGATCCCGGCGGCCTCGGCGGGCTTTGCCTCACCACGGCGGACTGCGGCGAAGGGGAGGCCTGCGATCGGGTGCAGCACGCCTGCGTCGCCGCCTGTGGCACCCCCTACGACGACCCGCGGGCCTGCGACATGTCGAGCTTCTGCGCGCCGTCCGATGGCCTCGCCAGCACCGAGGAGGGCGCCTGCCTGCCCGCGGACGCCTGCGACTGGCGGGCCCAGGACTGCGGCCCCTCGACCTACGCCCAGACCTGCCTGCCGATGGACCTCGACACCAGCACCTGCTGGCCGGCCGGGCTCCGGGGCCAAGGGGAGACCTGCTCGGCGTCGGACCCCTCGGCGCGCTGCGAGGAGGGCCACTACTGCTCGCCGGTCTCTGGGGTCTGCCTCCAGCTCTGCGACCCCGACGGGAGCGGCGACCCCTGCGCCGTGGGGCGCTGCCGTCAGGTCTACGCCTCGGAGGGCTCGCCCTGGTTCGGGCTGTGCTGGTGAACGCCGACGGCGGTCCAGGCCTGATCCAGGCGAGCGGCCCGGGCGCGGCTGGCGAGGGTGAGGAGCGGGCGGTCGCGGTCAAAACGTTCGGCGGCCTCCGGGTCGCGGGCGGCGCGGGTGAGGTTCGCCTGGTCGGCGGCGTCCTCCACGGCGGAGAGCAGGCCGCCTAAGGTGACGTGTAAGGCGGGGTCCGAGGGGTTCGAGCCGCAGAGGTCACGGGTGGCGACGGCGAGGATGAGGAGCTGCTGCAGGCGGCCGCTCTGCTCGGAGAGCCGGGCCTCACGGATCAAGAAGCCCAAGGTCGCCGCCAAGACGTGGAGGTCCTCGACGGTGCGGAAGGGGCGCACCAGGCCCTCGTAGGCGTCGCCGGGGAGCAGCTCGTCCTCGAAGACCTCGACGTCTGAGAGGGTGAGGGCGCCGTGGGGCAGCTCCGGGGCGAAGGGCAAGGGCTCCCCGGCGCTGACCTCCACGCCGGGCCGATCCGCGGGGATGACGACGGCGCGCAGGGCGGGGCGGCCGTTCGGCTGCTGGCCCTCGCGGAGCACGACGACGAGGCTCCGGGCGAGGGGGCCGAGCGTGACGTAGGTCTTCTGGCCCGAGGCGAAGAGGCGGCCGTCCTCGGCGCGGCGCAGGGTCGCCGCGATGGCGCGGGGGTGGCCGCCCCGGGCCTCGGTGACGCACAAGCACGCGGGCTCCCCGGCGGGCAGGCGGGGCACGGCGGCGCGCAGGGCGGCCTGGTAGCCCGAGGCGAAGGCCCAGGCGAGGCGCTCGGACTTGAGGCCGCCGACCAAGGCGAGGTCCGCGGGGCGGGGAAGCTCAGCGGCCAGGGCCGCGTGGGCCGCCCACCAGGCCTCGGCGGACTCGCCGTAGCCCTCCCCCAAGGTCCGCAGCAGGAGGTTCGCGGGCATCGTCAGGACTCGTCGTCGGGGGACTCGACCCAGCGCAGGTCCATGATCAGCCAGCCGCCCTTTCGTTCCCGTTTGGAGCGGGCGAGGGTGACCTCACATTGGCGCTGCACGGGCTCCGGGGGCTGGGTGGTGTTGCTCACGAAGAAGGCCTGCACCGACAGGTTGAGGCGCAGGTCGACGAAGATGTGCCCGGCGTCCTCGGAGAGCGCGAGCACCGTCTCAACCTTGGGCTCGCCGAGCACGAGGCGGCGCTCGACGCGGCGGCGCTGGGTGAGCAGGCGCTCGTACCGCAGGCGGCGGCCCATGGGGCCCTCCATCCCGGCGGGGTCGTTGGTCAGGAGGCTGATGACCTCCTCGGTGACGAAGCCGTAGAGGGCGTCCCAAGAGAAGTTTCGGAAGCGCTTCTCGAAGGCCTCCATCTGGTCCTTGAGGTTCGGGGCGAGGGGGCGCGGGTGGCCCGTCGGCGACAGGGGCAAGGCGTGCACCCGAGGCGCCTGGGGGTTTCGCTCCGAGGCGATGCCCGCGATCTCCCAGGCCACGTCGGGGCCGCTGCGGACCTTGCCGCACTCGGTGCAGAGGCTGTTCGGCCCGATGATCGCCGTGGAGCCGCAGTGGGGGCAGCCCAAGGAGATCAGGCGGTCGGGCTCCGGGGAGCGCACCTCGGCGCGGCGGCGAAAGCGCCAGCTCTCGGTGCGGAAGACCTCCAGGGTCGTCTCGCCGAGCTGCTCCGTCTGCACCCCGCGCAGCTCCAGCTCGACGCTCGCCCAGCGCTCGTCGGCGTAGACCGAGAGCGTGCGCACCTGGCCCACCCGCACGTCGGTCACGGCCTTGAGCTCGGCGCTCCCGGCCATGAAGGTCTCTAAGGCGGCGTTGGAGAAGAAGGTTCCGAGGGCGTGGCGGTCGTGGCGGCCCCGGGCCTCGTGGGCCCACTGGTAGAGCGCGACGGCGAACTCCAAGAAGGCCAGCTCGGAGAAGTCCTCGTCGGTCTTACACAAGGCGCCCAGGCGGGGCGAGCGCGACATGCCCTCAGTGGCCGAGAGCGTGCCGCCGACCGGGGGCAGGGTGACCAGGGAGAGGGACGCGCTCATGCTCTGGCGGCTGAGGCTCTTGTCGGGGTTGACGTACTTCGGCGCGACTCGCTCGGCGAGGGCCTTCACGTCGGCCTCGCGGCGTCGATCCGCGAACATCGCGCGCAGGATCAACACCCCGACGACGGAGACGAAGATCAGCAGCAAGAAGACGGCTTGGATGGGCATCGGGCTCGGGCCTAGGCAGGGGTGCGTCAAGGCTACACCAGCGCGGCGCCCTTGATCCAATCGGCGCGCCGGGTCGGGCGCGGAGGGCGCGTCTAAGGGGCCAATCCTCGGCGGGATACCGCGCGGTCGGCAGGGCGCCACGGCGCGGCGTCGGGCCCCTCGGGCGCCTCGACGACGAAGGCCGCGAGGACGTGATCGCCGCGCGCTCCCGCCGCGGTATGCTTGGCGGATGGAGATCCTGAGGAGCCCCTGGATCCTTCCGCTCTGGCCGCTCTTGTTGGGCCTGGCGCTGCCGAGGATGACGCTGGACGCGCCGCCTCGCCGGGGGCTCGATCTGTGCCTGGGCTTGCTCTGCGCCCTGCTCTTGCCGACGGTCGGGGCCGCTTGGCTCGCGCGCTTTATGCTGCGGGACCGCTTCATCGGCTCGGACCTTGGGGAGTACTGCGGGATCGTCGCGAGCTTCGGCCAGCCGCCCCCTGAAGGCGCCCAGCGCTCGGAGCTCGCCGCGGCGGTGCCCGGGCTGCTCGCGGACCAGGTCGGGATCATCGACGGCCTGGCCGGGGGCGCGCTCTTGAGCGCCGGTGCGGCGGGGCTGGGGCTCTACCTCTGGGGGCGGAGCGTGGCGGGGCCGGTCGCCGGGGTGCTGAGCGTGCTCTTCGCCTTGACCTGGGAGCCCACCGTCGGCATGACCCGCACCCTGAGCCTGTACCCGGAGCTCGCCGGGGGCTTCACCTTGGCCGGGGGGCTCGTCGCCTACGCCCTGCGGGATCGGGGCGGGCTCACGGCGCTTCTCGCCGGGGCGGGCGCGGCGCTCTGTTTTGTCGTGGACCTGCGGGGGCTGATGTGGGGCCTGCCGCTCCTCGGCCTCGCCTTGCTCGTCGCGGCCCTCGCCCCGGCGGGGCCCTGGCGGCTGCCGCGTGCCCTGGCCCGGGTCGCCGTCGTCGTCGCGCTGATGTGGGGCTCCTACGCCTTGGGCGGCCGGGTCTACGCCGAGAAGAGCGTGTCCTTGGAGCGCCTGACCCTGCACCACGGGCGCCTCGCGGAGATGCACATCGACGCCGACCGGCTGATCACGAGCCGCTACGTCTGGGGCCACACCGACCCCCTGAAGATCCCGGAGACGCTCTCCGTGCTCGCCAAGGGCACCCCGGCCATGCGCCGCGCCGTGGGCGGCAAGAATCATGAGGCGCTGTCCATCGAGCAGCGGGCGCTGTGGGTGACCCCTTGGCTCGGGCTGTGGGCGGGGGCGGCGGCGCTGACCCTCGTGGGCCTCGGCCTGGGGGCGGATCGCCGCTGGCGGGCCCTCGCGCTCCTTGGGGTGGGGCTGCCCTTCGCCCTGGCCTTGGAGGGGGCGGTGACCATCCAGTTCAGCTTCGCCCGGCAGCTCGCCTTGGGCTTCGCCTTGCCCGCGCTCTGCTTCGGGGCGGCCTTCGTGAGCCTGCAGGCCCTCGCCGGGCGGCTGCCGGTCCCGCGCCTGCCCTTCCCGGCCTGGGCGGCCTCGGTCTTGCCTGGGTTGGGGGCGGTGCTCGTCGCCGTCGGCCTCGTGCTCGGCGGCCTGCCGAGCTGGCTCGGGCCCAACGCCCCCTGGCGGAGCCCGATGGGGGGCTCCGACGCCCGGGTCGAGGAGCTGGTCACGGCGACGGAGGAGGCCGCGGCGGGGCGCACGCCGACGATGTGGCTCGACGAGCGGGGCTGGGCCTGCGTGAACGCCCTGGTGGCTGAGGCCAAGGCCGGGGGTGAGGTCGGCGGGCGGCTCTGGCGCTGAGCCGGGGCGCCTCCGCGCCGCTCAGCGGGCCCGGAGCAGCCGGGTCAACAAGGCGTCGAGCTTGTTGGCGAAGGCCTGGCGGTCGGCGAGGCCCAAGGCGGGCGGCCCGCCGGTCTCGACGCCGCTGGCCCGGAGCCCCTCCATGAAGTCCCGGACGCTGAGGCGATCGCGGATGTTGTCCGTCGTAAACAGCTCCCCGCGGGGGCTGAGCGGATGGCCGCCCTTCTGAATGACCTCGGCGGCGAGGGGGATGTCTTGGGTGATGACGACGTCGCCGGGGCTCAGGCGCCGCACGATCTCGTTGTCGGCGACGTCGAGGCCCGCGCCCACCTGCACCATCGACACCAGCCGCGACCGAGGCAGGTGCAGGGCCCGGTTCGCCACGAGCACCAGGGGGAGCTGGGTGCGCTCCGAGGCCCGGTAGAGGATCTCCTTGATGACCACGGGGCAAGCGTCCGCGTCAACCCAGATGGTCATCACGCCTCACGAAGAGAAGAGGTCGGCCCCCTTAGCACGGCGGCGGCGCGGTCGGGCGCCAAGACGCCGAAGCCGCATAAAGAGAGGCCCTGGCGCGACAATTTGCCCGCGCCGCGCCGCTTCGCTGGGGACACGCTATATTGCCAAGCTCTGCCCCCCTCGCCCCCACGCTCGGCCCTCGGAGGCCCCTCCTATGCTCCGCACCCCATCGTTCTCCCCCGCGCTCCTCGCCGTCGTCCTCGGCCTTGGCTGCTCCGACTACAAGCTGTTCCCAGACAAGGACGACGAGAACGGCGGTCGTGACGACACCGGCAGCTCCGGCGGCGGGGACTCCGGCGGGGTGGTCACCATCGGCGACTGCTCCGTAGAGGCCGATCCAGGCGCCTTCCAGGGCGTCGGCGACACCTGCGAGGCGCCCCCGGAGGTCGGCTTCACCCCCGTCGTCGAGTGGAAGTACGCCACGAACTCGGGGTGCACCTCTCAGCCGATCGTCGCCGACATCAACGGGGACGGCGCGCCTGAGGTTCTGGTCAACATCACCCCCTTCATCGGCAACGGTCAGCTCCACGCCTTCAAGGGCGACGGCTCCGGGGTGCTGTGGAAGGAGTCCACCTCGGGCAAGCTCGCGTATGGCTCGCCCCCAGCCGTGGCGGACCTCGACGGCGACGGCGACGTCGAGATTGTCGGTGTGCGGGAGTACGCCTCGTCGCTCTTCGCCGTCGGCGACTACCGCGCCGTGGCCTGGGACCACACCGGCAAGCAGCTCTGGGAGACGGCGGCCTTTGAGGGCCGGGACTTCGACTGGGCCACCGCCCCGGTCATCTCCGACATGGACCACGACGGCTCCCCGGAGATCATCATGGGCCGGGTGATCCTCAACGCCGACGGCACCACCCGCGGAATCGGTGAGCACGGCCGCGGCTCCTACGGCCTCGTCGATCTCGGCACCTTCGCCATCTCCGAGTCCAGCGTGCCCGCGGTCATGGACATCGACCTCGACGGAGTGGAGGAGGTCATCGTCGGCGACGCCATGTACTCCCCGGACGGCGTGACCCTCTGGCACGACGCCGACCAAGAGGACGCCATGATCAGCCCGGCGAACCTCGATGACGACGAGCTCGGCGAGTGGATCGCCATCTCCTACAACACCATCCGCGCCGTAGACACCGACGGCTCGGTCATGTGGGGGCCGATCACGCTGACGACGGCGAACATCCTCGCCCCGGCGGGCATCGCTGATCTCGACAACGACGGCAAGCCGGAGATTGTCACCGCGGGTGGCAACGAGCTCGTCGTCTTCCACCACGACGGGACGGTCTTCTGGCGCGCGCCGGTCACCGACGAGTCCGGCGCCACGGCGGCGAGCTTCTTCGACTTTGAGGGCGACGGCTCGATGGAGGTCGTCTACATCGACGAGATCCAGATGTTCGTCTTCGACGGGCCCACGGGCGCGGTGAAGTTTTACTCGACGGACCACGCCTCGGCGACGATGTTCGACTACCCGACCATCGCCGACGTCGATGAGGACGGCCAGGCCGAGATCATCGTCTGCCACCAGTCCGCGGACGGCGCGGTGTCCGCCTATGGCGACATCGACGGCACATGGCGCCCGGCCCGTGAGGTCTGGAACCAGCACGCCTACTACATCAACAACATCAACGACGACCTCTCCGTGCCGATCAAGGCCGAGCCCAACTTCACCACCCACAACTCCTGGCACGCGGGCACCGAAGGCGACGTCTTCAACATGGCCTCGGACCTCACCGCGGAGTTCGTGGACGTCTGCCTCGACGCCTGTGAGCTCGGCTCGGTCATCGTCGAGGTGCGCGCGTGGAACCTCGGCGACGAGCCCACGGACAAGACGGTCACCTTGGCGCTCTACGCCCAGGACGCCTCGGGCAACAACACCCTGCTGCGCACCCGCGAGGTGCCCGGCGCCATCGAGTCCGGCTGGGTGAGCGAGGGTGAGCTCTTTGAGCTCGACGCCGCCGAGGTCGCGGGCGCGGCGGGCCTCTGGCTCGCCGTAGACGACGACGGCACGGGCTTGGGCGTCATCAACGAGTGCTCCGAGGCGAACAACGGCGTGCTGTTTAAGGGGCCCTTCTGCGATTGACATGAACAAGCCCGGCTGGGCGGATACCCTCACCCGGAGGATGGTGAGGCGCTCGGCGAGGAGCAATCCACAAGAGGTCGGAGGTTCTATGGATCGTGAGTTCTGGCTCAAGCGGTGGCGTGAGAAGCAGATCGGCTTTCATCAGAACGGTGTTCACGCCGACCTGCAGCGGCACGCCGGGCAATGGATCCGCAGCCCGGGCCACCAGATCCTCGTGCCGCTCTGCGGCAAGTCCCACGACCTCTCTTGGCTCGTGCGCCGAGGCCACCACGTCGTCGGCGTTGAGCTCTCGGAGCTCGCCGTCGAGGCCTTCCACGAGGAGCACAAGATCGAGGCGTCCGTCACCGAGGAGGCGCCCTACACCGTCTGGCGCTCGGTGAGCCTCACCGTCTTGCAGGGCGACTTCTTCGACCTCGACCCCGCCACCCACGGCATCTTTGATCGTGCTTGGGACCGCGCCTCCCTCGTCGCTCTGCCCGCCAACCTCCGCCCGACCTATGTGCAGAAGCTCAAGCACATGCTCTCCCCCAACGCGAAGATCCTGCTGAACGCCTTCGCGTATGACCAGTCGAAGATCGAGGGCCCGCCGTTCTCCGTCCCCGAGGACGAGGTGCGCGCCTTGTTCAACGACTGCCGGGTGACCATCCTCAACGAGGTCGAGGAGGCCCCCTCCCCGCGTATGGCCGAGGTGGGCGTCCCGACGATCCTCACGACGACGTACCTCATCGAGATGCCGCCGCCGTCCTGAGCGCCGTCTCCGCGGGTTGGGTGATGCGCGGCGCGGTCTGCGTCGCGGGAGGGTTGTCCAGAGCTCCGGTTTCGGGATAACTCTTGCTGCTCTCCCCCATACACGACGAGGCACCCCCATGCGCCTGACCCCCCTCCTCCTCCTCCTGACGGCGGCCTGCGGCGGCAACATCGCGGACTCCAGCTACGACAAGACCGTTGACGACACCGACGTGAGCGGCGACACCGCCGGGGGTGACGACAGCACGTCCACCGACGACAGCACGTCTACGGACGACAGCACGTCTACCGACGACAGCACGTCCACCGACGACAGCACGTCCACCGACGACAGCAGCGCCACCGACGACTCCGAGGACCCCGGCGACGACACCTCGGACCCGGGCGGCGACGAGCCCGACTCCACGGACTACCGCCAGACGGGCCCTTGGGCCGTGGCGGTCACCACGGGTAGCGAGGTGATGGACGCCGACTGCACGCTCAGCTACTCGGTCTACGCCCCGACGGACGGCACGGACAACGGCCACGTCATGCTCGCCCACGGCTTCTCCCGCACCGCGGCGAACGTCGCGGACTGGGCGAACCACCTCGCGTCTTGGGGCTACGTCGTCGTCACCCCGGAGCTCTGCTTCTCGTCGCTCTTTGACGCCGACCACCCCCGCAACGCCGACAACATGGTCACCCTCGCCGGGGCGGTCTGGGGCGTCGATGAGGTCACCTACATCGGGCACAGCGCGGGCGGCCTCAGCGCCGTGCTCGCCGCGAGCCTCGACCCCCGCGCCTTGGGCGCCGTCGGCCTCGACCCCGTAGACAGCAGCGAGACCGACGGTCTGCTCGCCGCGCCGTCCATCACCGTCCCGCTCTACGGCCTCTTCGCTGAGTCTGGGCTCTGCAACTCCAACAACAACGGCGTCACCATGCTCGACGCCGCGCCGAACAGCCGCGACCTGCGCATCTCCGGCGGCGACCACTGCGACTTCGAGAGCCCCTCGGACGACATCTGCCGGTTCTTGTGCAACGGCTCGGGCAGCTCCTACTCCGAGGAGGAGATCAACCTCACCGTGCGCGGCATGACCGCGGCGTTCGTGGCCTGGCAGAACGGCGACGACGCGGGCGGCGAGGGCTGGTGGGAGCTCGGCGGCGACTGGTACAGCTACCTGAACGCCTACGGCATCGTTCAGGAGATCTGAGCCGTCGCCGCGCCTTGGCCGCCGCGCCCGCCGCGCCAGCGGGCGGTGAGGGTGCCTTCGCCCTCCACCCACCACTCAAAGACCGCGCGGTGACCCCGGGCGGGCAAGGAGGGGTAGATGGGGTGGGCGGCGCCGAAGCCCCGGGCCCCGCCCCAGCCGTCGAGGTGGTGGCCCGCCTGCTCCGGGGCGCCGTGCACGAGGCGGAGCCCCGGCCCGAGGCTGAGGCTCGTCGAGACCGGCGGCGCGGCGCCGACCTCCTCAGCGCGGGCGAGGCCAGCGCTGCCCAAGCAGCCGAGGTTCTCAAGCTGCAGGCGGACGAGGCGCGGGCCGCCGCCCTCCCCTGGGGTGCTGAGCTGGGCCTGCACCCGCGGCAAAGCGAGGCGCAGGCGGTCGGCGACCAAGAAGCCCCGGTGGCACTCCGCGGCCAGCTCCGCCAGGGGCGGGTTCCGGACCGTGCGCATGTAGTCGATGCCCCCGAGCTCAACGGGGCCGAGCTGGGGGTGGTCAAAGGCCCGCCAGGGGCTCGTCGCGCCGGGCTGGGCCGAGAAGCGGCTCACCATCGCCCGGAGCACCGCCGGGTCGGGGTTCGCGAAGAACTCCGCCGGGCGCGGCACCTCGACGCCGCAGTAAGCGTAGGGGTTCCACAGCTCCAGGGTGTAGCCCGGCACGCCGAACACCGACGACATCGTGTCGGCCCAGACCCCGACGATGGCCCGCTTGGGGTCGTACATGAAGTCGGGGCAGACGCGGATCACCCGGTAGCCCGTGCCTTCGCAAGCCTCCTTCGCCAGGGCCTCCATGAGCCGCACGTCGCCGTCCTTCATCGGCGAGTCCTGGCGGTAGGGCTGGGTGAGCAGGGCCCCGGTGTAGGTGTGGTTCGTGAGCCCGGCGCTGAGCATGGGCCGCGCGGCGAAGGCGTCGATCACCGCCCGGCTCTCGATCTCCGAGAGCGGATAACGCCCGCCGTCTTGGCCAAACATCGAGAAGGGCGCCCAGTGGGCGGGGAAGTTGCGGTTGAGGTCGAGGCCGTAGCGGGTGGGCGCGCTCGTCCAGCGGGCGCCGTCCCAGTTGAGGAGCTCCCCCTCAAACGACATGAAGAAGGCGTCGTGGGGGGAGTCGGAGAGGCGCCGGGGGCGCATGAACAGCGGCGTCTCTTCGTCTTGCACGAAGGGGCCCGCCGGGTGTCGCCAGCGCATCCAGCGGGTGGCGCCGTCGCCGTCGAGGTCGCAGGGGTCGAGCCCCGACCGGGCCGCGCCCTCGGGCGGCGGGCGCAGGGTCGAGCGCAGGTAAGGCGCGCCCTGGATGAGCGCCTCGTAGCCGTCCGGGGAGACGTTGGGCAGCACGGTGATGGTGTGTTGGCTCAGCCAGCGGGTGAAGGCGCCGTCGCCCTCGTCAATGCGCTGAATCCACTGGGAGACGGCGTAGAGCGCGGCCATCACGCCGGTCCACTCCGCGGCGTGGGTGCCGCCGTCGAGCCAGAAGCCCGGGCGCTCGTCCTGCCGCCCGTCGTTCTTGCCTAAGGTCAAGAGGAGGATGGGCCGCCCCTCCCGGGTGGGGCCGAGCTCGGTCAGGGTCACCCAGCCCGGGCGGGCCTCGGCCAGGGCCCGGCACCAGGCCTGGATCTCGGCGTCGTTGAGGTAGGCGTCGCCGAGGTAACGCTGGTAGGCCATTCGTCTCGCTCCAGGGGCAAAGGGAGGCGGCTCAGTCCCAGCCCAGGAGACCCTTGAGCGCGCCCTTGAGCTTGTCCCGGCGGCGGCCGCCGCTGTTAACGGGGTCGGCGGCCTCGGCGGGCGGCGGCGCGGCGGGCCGGGGCGGCGTCACGCTGACCGGAGCGGCGGCGGCGGCCTGGATGATCGCCGCGAGGTCGTCGTCGGTGCGCACGCCGGGGCCGAACAGCGCGCTCGTCCCGGCCTCGACGGCCTCGGCGATGTGGGGCCAGACCCAGTCGGAGGGGTCCACGTTGGCCAGGGGCTCCTCGGCCCCGAGGCCCCGGCGCACGGGGCGGTCCAGGCGGCCGTCGATCACCGCGCGGCTCACGAGGCGGCCGTCCCGGAAGAGCGCGTGGCCCCCGGCGCCGCGCTCGTCGTCGTAGTGGGCGTAGAGCGCGAGGCCGTAGGCCCGGGAGAGGCGCTCGCCGAGCCACATCTCCAGCTCCTCAGGCCCCGGCGGGCGCTCCTGCTCCATGAGCGCGAGGCCGCCCACCTCAAAGAGCCGCAGGGCGAGGTGGGTGTAGGGCCGCCCCTCTCGGGCGCCGTGGCCGACCCGCGGGGCCTCCTCGCCGCTGAGGTCGGCGGGCTGCACCCCCGGGGCCTGGGCCAAGAGCGCCGCGAGGGCGTGGGCGGGGACATGCCCCGGCAAGAACAGGCCGGTCGAGCGCTCCGACATCAGGTCGTCTCCTTCTTGGGGGGGGCTCCTTGGCCGAAGGTCTCGCCGCCGCCCTCCAAGTACGCCGCCTCTTCGGGGGTGGGCTCGCGGCCCAAGACGGCGTTGCGGTGGGGGAAACGCCCGAAGCGGCGCACGAGCTCGACGTGCCGCAGGGCGAACTGCACCCAGCCTTGGGCGTCCTTCTGCAGGGCCGGGGGCGCGTCGGCGGCCAGGGCCTCGGTGAGCGCCAGGGCCCGCTCTTGGGAGGCCATGTCCTCGTGGTGCTCCAGCGGCAAGATGAAGAACAGGCGGTAGAGGGGCGGCACGGCGAGGTGCTCCCCGGCGTCGATGGCCTCCACGGCGAGGGCGCGGGCGAGCTCGTCCCCGGCGAAGGCCTCGGCGCGGCCCCGGTGGATGTTCCGGCTGAGCTGGTCGAGGATGAGGATGAGCGCGAGGCGGCCCCAGGGCCCCGACTCGGCCCAGGCGCTCAGGCGACCGGCGACGGCGTCGTCCCAGGCGGCGCCGAAGCGCGCGCGGACCTCGACGTCGAGCTCGGGGTTGGCGCCGAACCACAGCGCCATGCGGTGCGGGGGCGGCGGGGCGTCGCCGTCTACCCCGGCGAACCAGAACTCCAGCACGTCATCAGGGCGCACGGGCGGCTCCGTGAGGGGGGGGAGGGAGGATCGTACACCCGCGCCACGTCGCGCCGGACGATCGTCGACGATCCTTGGGTGATCACGTCGGGCCGGTGGGGCGCGTCTTGTACATCACGTCGAGCAGCGCCTCATAGAGCTGGTCCTCGGTGCGCACGGACTCCGCGTGGCCAAGATCGTGTAGCAGACGCAAAACCTCAGCGATCTCAACACGCTTGAGGGTCCAGAGAGAGGAGTCCTCCTCGATGAACTGCTGGATGTAAGTGGGGGTGAGCTGGTCGGGAGAGAGGGGCATCGTGGCTCCGGGAGACGTGGCGCGACACGCGCAGAGATAGCATGCGCTGCGATCCGGCTTGCGCGCTGACGCCAGCGCGATATTTCGCGAGGCCGAATCCACAAGGAGCATCCCATGCGTCTACTGCTCGCCTCAAGCCTGATCGTCCTGTCTCTCACCGCCTGCAGCGGCAACGAGATGAAGGACAAGCCCACCGCCGAGGTCACCGAGCCCGCCCCGACCCCGCCCGTCGAGGAGCCCAAGGCCGAGGTGACGGGCACCGCGTACCAGGCCGATCTCGCCGCCTCGAAGATCGAGTGGGTCGGCGCGAAGGTCACGAAGGAGCACCCCGGCGCCTTCGGCAAGTTTGAGGGCAGCGCCCTCATCAACGAGGGCAAGGTCGTCGGCGCGGACTTCTCCGTCGAGACCGCCTCCCTCACCTCGGATGACCCCAAGCTCACCGAGCACCTGCAGTCCCCCGACTTCTTCGACGTGGCCCAGTTCCCCAAGGCCTCCTTCACCTCTCGCAACATCGTCGAGAAGCCCACCCCCGAGGGCGCGACCCACGAGGTCACCGGCGAGCTCGAGCTGCACGGCGTGAAGAAGACCATCACCTTCCCCGCCACGATCGCCGTCGCCGCGGACAAGGCCACCACCAAGGCCGAGTTCAAGATCAACCGCAAGGACTTCGGCATCGTCTACCCCGGCAAGCCCGATGACCTGATCAAGGACGACGTCCTGATCAAGCTCGACCTGGCCTTCCCCCTCGCCGCCGCCCCCGCCGCGGACCCGGCCGCCCCCGCGGGCGCCCCGGCCAACGACAAGCCCGACCTGAACATCAAGCCCGGCGTCGTGGCGCCCGGCGGCAAGATGCCCCCGAACCTCCAGGGCGGCCCTGGCGGCCCCGGCCCCGGCCCCGGCGGCAAGGGCCCCGGCATGGAGAAGAAGGAAGAGGGCGCCAAGGCCACCCAGGGCGGTGAGCGTCGCTGATCGGCTCGCGCCGTGACGACTGACCGCCTCTTCGCCAGCGTCGAGCGTTTTCAAGGGACGACCCCTTGGGGACAGGTTCTTGACGCTGGCACAGGCGAGCACAGCCTGCGCTGGCTCTCCGAGCTCCGCACCGAGGCCTTGGCTGCGGTGACGGCCTCGGAGGGCATGGCGCGTGGCCTGCGTGAGAAGGTGAGCCTGCGGCCGCAGGACCGCCTGCTCGTCGGGAACTGGACCGACCCGACCCTGCTCGCCCAGGAGTCCTTCGACACGGTCCTCGCGGACTACCTGCTCGGGGCCGTGGACGGCTTCGCGCCGTACTTCCAGGACCAGCTCTTCCCTCGGCTGCGGCCCCTGGTGCGCCACCGGCTCTACGCCATCGGCCTCGCGCCCTACCCGGACGCCGCCGAGGACGAGGGCGGCGCGCTCATCCTGGAGCTCGCCCGGCTGCGGGACGCCTGCATCTTGTTGGCGAAGCACCGCTGTTATCGGGAGTACCCCCTCGACTGGACCTGCCGTCACCTGGAGCGCGCGGGCTTCGTCGTCGAGGACGCCTGGTCTACGCCCATCGTCTACCGTGAGCGGTTCATCCAGGGCCAGCTCCGGGTGTGTGAAGCCAAGCTCGGCTACCTCAACGACAAGGCCCTCATCGCCGCTCTGCGCGGGCAGATCGAGTCGCTGCGCAGCCGGGCCATGGACCACCTGCGCCGCCACCCCGAGGGGGTGCGCCTCGGCGCGGACTGGGTCGTCGTCGCCCGGGCGGCCTGAGCGCGATAACATCGCACGATTCGTCTAATTTATGAGGACGGATCGCCCTTTCCTTTGCGGCGTTCGGCGCTTACCTCGGTCGGATGCAGAGCCCTCCTCCCCTGCGGCGCGCCCTCCGCTACTCGGGCGCCCTGCGCGCCCTGGTGTTTGACGCGTTGAGCGTGGCGCTCTTGTCGCTCTACGGCGGGGAGGTCTGCCCGCTCATCGAGCAGCTCGGCCCGCTGCATCTCGGCCAGCTCCTCATCGGGGTGTACGCGCTCAGCCAGGCCATCGCCTTGCCCCTCGGCGCCCGGCTTGAGGCGGGGCTCGCCCCGGAGGGCTGGCCCGAGGCCCTGGCGCGGCTCACGTTCTACCGCACCTTCGCCATCGGCGTCTTGGTGACCTTCGGCTTCACCTGGGGCCTCGGCTTCCCCGTCGAGAGCGGGCTCAAGATGCTCATCGGCGCGGTCACCTTGGGCCTGATCTCGGCCTTGGACGGTCGGTTCTACGCCGAGGGCAAGCTCATCGACGCCGCCGAGCGCGGGGAGCTGCAGATTCAGGACATCGGCGAGCCCTCGTCCCGGGTGCACGAGCTCATGGTGCTCGGGGCGACGGGGCTCATCTTCTCGACCCTCGTGCTCGTGCTCGTGGTGCGGAAGGACCTCGCCGACCTCGCCTTCGTCTCCCAGATCGACCTGCCGGGCGCGCTCCGCGACGTGACCATCGAGTTCAGCTTCGTCGGCGCCGTGCTCGTCGGGGGGCTCTTGCACCTCCTGCGCCTCGTCGGCGGCAACCTCAAGCGCCTCGTGGACGCCGAGGCCAAGGCCCTGGGCCGCCTCACCGCCGGGGAGCTCGACGTCTGGGTGCCCATCTCCTCCCGGGACGAGCTCGGCCACATCGCCGTACACACGAACCGCCTCGTCGACGCCATGCGGGAGCGGAAGCGTGTGTTTGAGACCTTCGGCAAGGCCGTGAGCCCCCAGGTCGCCGCCCGCCTGCTCCAGGGCGGCGCGGCGCTCGGCGGCGAACGTAAGCGGGTCGTCGTGATGTTTGTGGACATCCGCGACTTCACGCCTTGGGTCGAGCGCACCTCCCCCGAGGCCCTGGTCCGTGACCTCAACCGCTTCTTCACCGAGGCCGTGCGGGTGATTCACCGCCGGGGCGGCCTCGTGGACAAGTTCATCGGCGACGGCCTGATGGCGGTGTTTGGCCTCGATGAGCCCGAGGGCGCCGAGTCCGCGGCGGCGCTGGCGGCGCTGGAGCTTCAGGCGGCGTTCCAGGCCTTGGGGGCGGGGCTGGAGCACCCGCTGCGGGCGGGGGTCGGCGTACACGTCGGCGAGGTCGTGGCCGGGGTGATCGGCTCGCCGGATCGCCTGGAGTTCACCGTGGTCGGGGACGCGGTGAACACGGCGGCGCGGGTCGAGGGCCTGACGCGGACCTTAGGCGTAGACGTGCTGCTGACGGGCTCGGTGATCGCGGGCCTCCCCGAGCCCGGCGCGTGGCGCAGCCTCGGGGAGCACGGCGTGAAGGGCCGCGCGGCGCAGATCGAGGTCTTCACCCCGGCCTGAGGCTCAGCCCTTGTAGAACTCGACGTAGCAGCGTCGATCGGGGCTGCAGCGCTCCGGGCAGGCGAGGCCGCCGTCGGGCCCCCAGCTCTCGACGCTCTGTGCGCAGGAGTAGGGGACCTCGTTGAGCGCGAAGACGTCGAGCACGCGGCGTGGATCCTCCCGGTGCTCACGGTGGCCCTTCCAGCGGAGATGCTTACAGAGCTTCATGGGGCCTCCAGGGTGATCAGGTTCCGCAGGGTGTCTTGAACGCAGGCGACGACGACGGGGAGCTTCCAGCGGGTCATGGGCAGGGGGCTGGCGTCCTTGACGCTCAGCTCCCCGGCGGCCATGAGGCGGGCCTCGGTGAGCGGGCCGCCGAGCAGGGCGTCCTCGGCGGCGCGGGCGCGGATGGGGGTGTTGGCCACGCCGCCGAGCGCGATGCGGGCCGAGGTGATCTGCCCGTCGGCGTCGAGGACCACCCGCACGATGGCCTCGACGATGGGCCACTCGGCGTTGTTGCGGTGGGCGATCCGGCGCCAGGCCGAGCGCTCGCCGAGGGTCGGGGCGGGCAGGCGCAGGGCGACGATGAGCTGGCCCTCGGTGAGCCGGTGGGTGGCCCGGGGGTTCGTGCCGTCGCCGTAGAGCCCGGCGGCGTCGAGGCGCGCGCCGTCGGCGAGCTCCACCTGAGCGTCCCAGGCCAAGAGGCCCAAGGCCAAGGTGGAGGGGTGGGGCGCGGCGCAGGCGCCTTGGTCAAAGCAGGAGTGTAAGAAGTGGTCGCCGCCCCGGGCGAGGCAGGCGTCGCCGCCCTTCTTGAGGCAGACGAGGTGGGGGTTGCGGTAGTAGGCGCAGCGCACCTCTTGGGTGAGGTTGCCGCCGACCGTGGCGACCTCCCGGATGCCCGGGGTCGCGAGGCCCGCCGCCGCCGCCGCGAGGCCGGGGTAGTCCCGGCGCACGGCGGGGTCACGGGCGAAGGTGGCGATCTTCGTGAGCGCCCCGACGGTGAGGCCCCCGGTCGGCTCGGCGGTGATCGTGCTGAGCGCGGCCATGTCGCGCAGCTCCACCACGTCGCCGTGGTGAAGGCCGCGGGCGCGGCGGGCCTGGAGGTCGGTGCCCCCAGCGCGGAAGCTGCCGGGGGTGGCGGCGGCGGTGAGGGCGTCTTTGGGGAAAGAGATCATGCGCGGAGCGCCTCCAGCACGCGGTCAGGGCGAAGGGGGAGGGCGCGCAGGCGCACCCCGGTGGCGTGGGCGAAGGCGTTGCCGACGGCCCCGGCGACGCCGATGGTGGACAGCTCGGCGAGGCCCGCGCCGCCGCCGCGCACGCCGTCGAGGGGCGTCTCGTCAAAGACCACCTCCAGCGCCGGGGTGTCGCCGACCCCGATGATGCGGTAGTCCTCAAGGTTCGTCGTGAGCTGCAGGCCGGTCTTGGGGTCGAGGCGGCGCTCCTCGTAGAGCGCGTAAGAGAGGCCCTGGATGAAGCCGCCGAGGCCCTGGCTGCGGGCGACCGGCGGCGCCATGATGCGGCCCGCGGCGAGGCCCATCCAGCCCTCGGTGGCGCGGGTGCGGCCCGTGACGGTGTCCACCTCCAAGGCCACGGCGATGACGGCGCCCGGCCAGGCCTTGCCCCAGCCGAACTCGTCGGTGGCGAAGTAGTAGCCGTCGTCGTCCCGGCGGCGGCGGCCCAAGGCCCGGCGCTCCCCGGCCCGGGCGAGGATCTCCGCCCAGGTGAGGCGCCCACCGTCGTGATCGACGCCGCCGTGGCCCATGACCGCGTTCTTGACGTCGAAGAGGTCCTCAGCGAGCTCAACGAGCTCCTCGGTGAGCTGCTTCGCGGCGTCTTCAGCGGCGGGCACGATGGAGGGGGTGGTGCGGCTGCCCGCCGAGGCCGGGCCCCGGGGCGCGTCGGAGTCGCCGAGCTGCACCTCGATCTGCGACCGGGGCACACCCAAGGCCTCGGCCAAGGTCCAGCTCAGGGCCGAGCGGCTGCCTTGGCCCATGTCTTGGCAGGCGCAGCGGGCGACGAAGGTGCCGTCGGGGCGGCCGATCAGCTCGACCCGGGTGCCCTTGGACAAGAAGTAGGGCCAGGCGGCGGCGGCGACGCCGACCCCGCGGCGGATGCGGCCCTCACCGCGCTGGGCGTCGCGGTCCCGCCACAGCGGCGAGGCCGAGACGAGGTCGTAGAGCCGCTGGCGGCCCGGGTTCGGGTCCCACCGTTTACGCAGGGCGATGGGGTCCTCGCCGCGCTTGAGCGCCAGCTCATCGACGGCCTGCTCCAAGGCGTAGAGCCCCGCCGGGCCGCCGGGGCCGCGGAAGGGTTTGCCCGGGGCGGTGGTCGTGACCACGTCGTAGTCGCGCACGTCTTTGTTTTTGCTGCGGTACAGCAAGCGCAAGACGAGGCCCGTCGAGCCCCCGACGGCGGCGCCGTTGAGGTTGTAGGCCTCGGCGTCGAGTCCGCCGAAGCCACCCTCGGCGTCCGAGGCGAGGCTGAGGTTCACGCTGGCCTCGGGGCGGTTGCCGCCGACGAGGAGCTCCTCCCAGCGCTCGAAGGCGAGGCGAACCGGGGCCCCGGCGAGCTTGGCGAGATCGACGGCGGTGATGAGCTCCTTGTCTACGCCGGCCTTGCTGCCGAAGCCGCCGCCGACGTGATCCGCGCGCACCCGCACGTTGGCGCGCTCCAGCTCGTAGCGCTCACAGAGGGCGTCCGCCATGTCGTCTACGGACTGGGTGGAGAGCCAGACCTCAAGCTTCGTGTCGCCGTCCCAGCGGGCGACGGCGGCGTGGGGCTCCATGCAGGTGTGGGCCTGGTTGTGGGCGGTGTAGCGGCCCTCGATGAGCTGGCCCTCCCCGGCCCGGGCCGCGGCGATGGCGGCCGCGGCACGTTTGGGCTTGGCGAGGATGTTCGTCTCCGTCGGCCCGCGCAGGTTGCCCTTCCACGGCGCCTTGAGCACCGGGGCCTCCGAGGCGCTGGCGATGCCGGCGCCGCCGGGGAAGATGATGGTCGCGCCCTCGGCCAAGGCGGACTCGGCGGAGATCACCGGGGCGCGGAGGTTCAGCTCCAGCTTGATGGCGGCCAAGGCCGCGAGTGCGGTCGCCTCATCGACGGCGGCGACGGCGACGAGCTCTTGGCCCTCGTAGCGGATCGCCGCCCCGGCCATGACGAAGGACTTCACGGCCTTGACGCCGGGCATGGCCTCGGCGGCGCTCAGGTCGATGGCGCTGACCTCGGCGTGGGGCACCGAGGCGCGCAGGACCTTGGCGATGAGCATGCCCGGGAGCTGCACATCGACGGTGTACTTCGCCGCCCCGGTGACCTTCGCCCGGGCGTCGTAACGAGGGGCCTCCTTCTCCGGGCCGTCGAAGCGCCCGGCGCAGGCGTCGCGGATCGCCGCGCGGATGCCGACCTGGGCGCCGCAGCGGCAGACGTGCCCGGCGAGGGCCTCGGCGAGCTCCTCATCGCTGGGCTCCGTCGCGCCGTGCTCCGCGCGCCAGCGGTCCATAAAGGCCGCGCCCTCCATGACGAAGCCTGGGGTGCAGAAGCCGCACTGCATGGCGTCGTGGGCCAAGAACGCCCGCTGCACCGGGTGCAGGTCGGCGCTGAGGCCCTCGACGGTGGTGACCTCCCGGCCCTCCAAGGCGACGGCGGGGAGCAGGCAGGCGCAGGCCGGGGCCTTGTCCACCATCACGGTGCACGCGCCGCAGGCGCCTTGGCCGCAGCCGAGCTTCGCCCCGGTGAGGCCTAGACGCTCACGCACCAAACGCAGCGCCGACTCATCGGCGCCGACGGTCTCGCTGCGGGCGACGCCGTTGACGGTCGTGCGCACGACCACGGAGTCCACCCCGGCTGGGGCGGAGGGGGCCTCACCGGCCTTGGCGACGGACTCCGCGTCGGCCCGGAGCGGCAAGCTCGCGGCGCCGCTCAGGGCGATCACGCCGCCGAGAAACCCACGTCTGGAGGGGATGTTCATCTGGGCACTCCGTAACTGAACGTCGGTCATTATACCGATTCGCCCAAACCTGACAAGACACCCCTCAAAAAGTTGGCGGACCCCCCGGGCCCCGCCGCGGCGGGCCAGAGGATAGAGTTGCGCGGCGCGCTGTCGCGCAGCTGGAGCGAAGATGAACGACCCCCTCAAGATCGACGACATCAAGGTCGGCGCTGGCGCCGAGGCCGTCGCTGGCAAGAACGTCACCGTGCACTACGTCGGCACCCTCACCAACGGCTCGAAGTTCGACTCCTCCCGGGATCGTGGCGAGGGCTTCACCTTCCGCCTCGGCGCGGGCATGGTCATCAAGGGCTGGGACCAAGGCGTCGCCGGGATGAAGGTCGGCGGCGTGCGCAAGCTCACCATCCCGCCGAACCTCGGCTACGGCGTGCGCGGCTACCCGCCGGTCATCCCCGGCAACTCGACCCTCGTCTTTGAGGTCGAGCTGCTCTCCGTCGGCTGAGCGGCCTCCGCTCAGGCGTGCAGCAGCTTCTTGATGAGGGTGGAGGTGGGGTCGTGCCCGGCGAGCCACGCGAGGCGCACCGGGCGCTGGCCCCCCAGCACCGTGATCCGCGCCGCGGCGCCTAAGTCGCGGCCGTCACACACCACCCGCGCCGGGCGGCGGTGGGCGTCGAGCACCTCCACGTCCACCCGGGCGCCCAAGGGCAGCGCGACGGGCCGCAGGCGCGGGATGTGGGGGTTGATCGCCACGAGCTGCAAGAGCGGCAGGCTCGGGTGGCAGGCCACGCCCCCGGCCGCGGTGGCGTAGGCCGTCGAGCCGAGGGCCGTCGCGGCGATGAGGCCGTCACAGACGAGGCGCTTGACGACGACCTGGCCGTCGAGGCTCACCCGCAGGTGGGCCGTCTGACCCGAGGCGCGCTCGACGTAGAGGTCGTTCAGCGCGAGGTCGGCGACCACCTCGCCGCTCGGGGCCGTGACCTCAGCGGCGAGGCGCGGCGCCTGGATGACGTGCCAGCGCGACAGATCCCGCATCCGGAGCAGCAAGGAGTCGGTCTCGTCTAAGGCGTTGAGCAAGAAGCCCAATCGACCGCAGTTCACGCCGAGGTAGGTGTGCGCGTCGCCGAGCTCGTGGATGGTGCGCAGCATGAAGCCGTCGCCGCCGAGCACGAGGCAGAGATCGGCGGGGAGGTCGTGGCCCAAGAGCGGCGCGAGCTCCTCACGCTTCTGGCAGGCGAGCTCGTTGTGCGGGTCGTGGCGGATGAGCACAGGCCCAGCTTATCACGGCGTCCGGCTGGGGCCGCCCCGTCGCCCGCGTTAGAGCCGCCCCATGCGCCTCTTCAAGTCTCACGCCTTGGGCAACGACTACCTCATCCAAGAGTCCGGCCCGCCGCCCACCCCGGCCTTCGTGCGCGCCCTCTGCCACCGCCACGAGGGCGTCGGCAGCGACGGCCTGCTCTGGCCCCAGCCCTCCGCCGTCGCCGACTGCGGCGTGCGCATCTTCAACCCCGACGGCTCCGAGGCCGAGAAGTCCGGCAACGGCCTGCGCATCTTCGCCCGCTGGCGGGTGGACCGGCTCTACACCCGCCGGGACTTCACCGTCGAGACCCTCGGCGGCGTCGTGCGCTGTGAGGTGCTCGACGACGGCGTGCGTGTGGAGATGGGCCGGGCGCGGTTTGAGCCCGAGGCCCTGCCCGCCACCTTCGCCGGGCCCTTGATCGACGACGCCTTCCCCCTCGGCGACGAGGCGCTCACGGCGACGGCGCTCTCCGTAGGCAACCCCCACTGCGTGATCTTCGTCGAGCACGACCCCGAGCTGGCCCCCTGGCGCCGCTGGGGTGAGGCCATCGAGCGGGATCCGCGCTTCCCCAAGCGGGTGAACGTGCAGGTCGCCCAGGTGCTCGGCCCCGATCACCTCAACATCCGCATCTGGGAGCGCGGCGCCGGGGAGACCTCAGCCTCGGGCTCCTCATCCTGCGCCGTGGCCGCCGCCGCCGTGCGCACCGGCCGCCTTCGCCCAGGCCGGATCCGCCTCGTCATGCCCGGCGGCGAGCTGTTCGTCACCGTCTCGCCGAGCTTCGACCTCACCCTGGAGGGCGCGGTGACCCCCATCGGTGAGCTGGTCCTGGAGCCGAGCTGGCTCGCCGCCGCGCGGGCGTTGCCTTAGCCAAAGAGCCCGTCGAGGCCCTCGTCCACCACGTCGTCCCAGGCGCGTTGGCGCGGCGTCACCCGTCGCCCAACCCAGCGCCGGGCGGCCTCGACCCAGGCGTCGTCGTCGCCGGGGGGCAGCACCTCGCCGCCCTCGCCGACGAGGGCCCGCGCGTCGCCGAGGTCTGAGGCCAAGGCCGGGGTGCCTTGGGCCCGGTAGGCCAGGAGCTTGAGGGGGCAGAACCAGGGCGGGGCGTCGGGGCCATACGGCGCGAGGCCGAGGTCCATGGCGGCGACGAGGTCGGCGGCCTTCGCCTCGTCCACCTGCCCGGTGAGGATGACCCGCACCCCGTCCGGCGGCGGCGGCGGGTTCGCCCCGACCATCAAGGCGACGGCGCCCAAGGCCTTGGCGAGGGTGTAGGTGCGCTCGGCGCCGTGCCAAGGCTTCATGCTGCCCAAGAAGCCGACCACGGGCTCATCGCCGAGGCCCAGCGCCGCCCGGGTGGCCGCACGATCCCCGACCTGGGCCTCGACCCCGTTGGGCACGACCCGCACCCGCTCCGGGGCCACGCCGCGCTCCGTCACCACCCAGCGGGCGAGCCACGAGGAGACCACGAGCACCCGGTCGGCTCCGGTGAGCGCCCGGCGCTCCCAGGCCTCGGCGTAAGGGGGGTCGTAGACCGTCTCAAACCGGGCGCGCTCCAAGGCCAAAGGCGCGTTCACCTCCAGCACCCAGGGGGCGCCGGTCTTGGCCCGCACCCGGGCGCCGAGGTCGGAGAACAGGCTCCAGCGCTCCCAGGTGAAGGACGGCGCGGGGCCTCGCAGCGCCACGTCGGCGAGGCGGGCGGTGAGCCAGGCCTCCCGGCGCTCCCGATACCGGCCGAGCCAGGACGGCCAGCCGGGGATCGACGCCGTCTCGACGGCCACGGGCAAAGCTCCCCAGGCGCCGCGGTGGTCGGCCTCCCGCGCCGCGACGACCCGCAGGGGGTGGCCGCGCCGATGGAGCGCCCAGGCCACGCCGCGCAGGTGCGCTGAGGCCCCCGAGGGCCCCAACGCGGGCACACCCAAGGCCGCGCAGGCCAGGAGCGCCGAGGGCTTCACGAGGGCCGATCAGCCCGGGAAGGCCGCGCGAAGCGCCCGCTCCAGGTCGGCGATGAGGTCATCGACGTGCTCGATGCCTACCGACGCCCGCACGAGGCCATCGGCGATGCCGATCTCTTGGCGCACCTGGGGCGGGATCGAGGCGTGGGTCATGGCCGCGGGCAGCTCGATGAGGCTCTCGACGCCGCCGAGGCTCTCGGCGAGGGTGAAGACCTCACAGGCCGCGCAGAAGCGCTCGGCCGCGGCGAGGTCCCCCTTGAGCTCAAAGCTGATCATGCCGCCGAAGCCGCTCATCTGGCGCTGGGCGAGGGCGTGCTGGGGGTGGGTCTCGTCGAGGGGGTACCACACCCGGGCCACCTCGGGCCGGGACTTGAGCCAGGCGACGACGGCCCGGGCGTTCTCTTGGTGCCGGGCCATACGCACGGCCAAGGTCTTGATGCCGCGCAGGGTGAGCCAGCAGTCCCAGATGCCGGGCACCGCGCCGATGGCGTTCTGCAAGAACTTGATGCGCTCGTACAAGGCGGGGTTCGCCGTGACCACGACGCCGCCGACCACGTCGCTGTGGCCGTTGAGGTACTTCGTCGTGGAGTGCACCACGAGGTCGGCGCCCAGGGCCAGCGGGCGCTGGTAGATCGGCGTGGCGAAGGTGTTGTCGACGGCGACGATGGCGCCGACGGCGTGGGCCCGGGCGGCCAAGGCGGCGATGTCGCTCACCTTGAGCAGGGGGTTCGTCGGCGACTCCAGCCACACGAGCTTCGTGCCCTCGGGGATGGCCTCCTCAGCGGAGATCCGCGAGAAGTCCACGAAGCGGTACCGCAGCCCAAGCTGGGTGAAGACCCTCGTGAACTGGCGGTAACTGCCACCGTAGATGTCGTCGCCGGAGACGACGAGGTCCCCGGCCTTGAGTAAATGCTGCACCGCAGCAGTCGCCGCGCTGCCCGAGCCGAAGGCGCAGCAGAAGGTGGGCACGCCCAGGCCCGCGCCCTCCAAAGACGCGATGGCGGCCTCGAGCTTCTCGCGGGTGGGGTTCTGGGTGCGGGAGTACTCGTAGCCCTTGTGCTGGCCTACGGCCTCTTGGGCGTAGGTGCTCGTCTGGAACACCGGGGGCATCACCGCGCCCGTGGTGGGCTCCGGGGACTGGCCGCCGTGAATCGCCAGGGTCTCGGGGTGCTGGGTGGGGTGCTTCACTTGGACTCCCCGGCCGCCATGGAGGCGATGTAGTCGATGAGGTCGATCTTGGTGATCGCGCCGCGGATCGCCGGGCCCCCCACGACAAAGATCACCTTGAAGCGCTTGAACAGCTCGGAGAGCACGGTGATCTCCGTGGTGTCGTCCACGGTGGTGTAGTTCGCCTGCACCAGCTCCCGCACCCGGGTCTTGCCCGGCGTGCCCTGGAGCGCCTGCTCCAGGAGGCGGTTCTCCGAGAGGATGCCGATGAGCTTGCCCTCCTCCAAGACCGGCACCTGGGAGATGCCGTGCACCTTCATCGTGCCGATCACCTCACTCACCGTGGCCTCGGGGGACACGCTGATGAGCTCACGCTCGCCGCGGTGGTGGAGAAGCTCGGCGACGGTGCCGAAGCCGCTCTCGGCCTCGGTGAAGCCCATCTCCTTCATCCAGTTGTCGTTGAAGATCTTGGAGAGGTAGCGGCTGCCCGAGTCGGGCAGGATCACGAGCACCTTGAGGTTCGCCGCGTCGTGCTGGCGCACCCACTTCACCGCCCCGGCCACGGCCGCGCCGCAGGAGCCGCCGCAGAGGATGCCCTCCTCGCGGACCACCCGGCGGGTCATGTGCATACACTCGCGGTCGTTCACGCGGACGACGTCGTCGATGTACTGCCAGTCGATGGTCGAGGGCATGAAGTCCTCGCCGATGCCCTCGACGACGTAGGGGAAGGCCGGGGTGAGCTGGCCGGTGTGGAAGTAGTCGTAGTAGAGCGACCCCACGGGATCGACGCCGACCACCTTGATGTTGGGGTTCTTCTCTTTGAGGTACTTCGCGATGCCGGAGACCGTGCCGCCGGTGCCCAGGCCGCAGATCAGCACGTCGAGCTGGCCGTCGAGCTGCTCCCAGATCTCCGGGCCGGTCATGTTGTAGTGCGCCGCCGGGTTCGACGGGTTGTGGTACTGGTTGGCGAAGAACGCGCCGGGCTCGTGGCCCAGGCGGCGGCTCACGCTGTAGTAGCTGCGGGGATCGTCGGCCTCGACGGCGGTGGGGGTGATCACCACCCGGGCGCCATACGCCCGAAGCGCCGCGCGCTTCTCTTCAGACTGCTTGTCGGGCATCACGAAGGTGCACTTGTAGCCCTTCACGGCGCCGACCATGGCCAGGCCCGCGCCGGTGTTGCCCGAGGTGCCCTCGACGATGGTGCTGCCGGGGCCGATCGCCCCGCTCGCCTCGGCGTCGGCGATGATCTGCAGGGCGATGCGATCCTTGATGGAGCCGCCGGGGTTCAGCATCTCCAGCTTTGCGTAGACCGTGGCCTGTAGGCCCTCGGTGACGCTGTTGAGGCGGACGATGGGCGTGTTGCCCACGCAGGACAGGACGTTGTCATGAACGTTACGCACGGCGGCTCTCTCCCGGGCTTCGGCATGGCTATAATCCGACCCTCGCCTCTACGGGAGTCAGCGTGGACGATTCCAGGGATCGCCTGGTACGCAAGGGCAGCTACATCGACGGCTCGTTCATCCGCCCGGAGCGGGTCGATGGCTACATCAACGGCGTCAACCCCGGCGACCGCGCCGACATCTTAGGGCGCTTCGCGTTCTCTGAAGACGCCGTCGATGACGCCGTTGAGCACGCCACCATCGCCTCGCGCATCTGGCGTCATGTACCCCTCGCCGAGCGCGTCGCCGCGGTGCGGCGCTTCCGGCAGACCATCGCCAAGGCCGGCGAGAAGCTGATCGTGCTCAGCACCCGGGAGACCGGGCGGCCCTCTTGGGAGACCCGGCAAGAGCTCGGGCAGACGCTCCTGGCCTTAGAGCAGCTCATCGAGGAGGGCCCCACCCGCCTGGCGCCGAAGGTGCTGGAGCAGACCTTGGGCCGCGCCGACCGCTTCCCCCGGGGCGTGGTGGGGATGCTCCTGCCCTTCGCCCAGCCGCTCTACTACATCTGCGTGTGGACGGCGGCGGCGATGTTGGCGGGCAACACGCTCGTCTTTAAGCCCTCGAAGTTCACCCCGGGCCTCGGCCAGCACCTCGCCGAGATGTGGGACCAGTGCAAGCTGCCGCGCGGCGTGATCAACATGGTCCAGGGCTCGGGCTCCGGCGTCGGCCGCCGCCTGCTCGGCCACCCGCGCCTGGGCGCGCTCATGGTCGCGGGCAGCCACGAGACCGTGAGTGAGGTGCGCCGCCTGCTCCTCGACCGCTCGGAGCTCCCCCTGATCACCCAGTCCGCGGGCAAAGGCGCGGCGGTGGTGCTCGACGGCTGCGAGTTAGACCGGGCGGTCTACGACACCATGGTCGGGGCGTTTCTGGGCTCGGGCCAGCGCCCGTTCAACACCGGCCGGGTGATCGTGCAGGCCGGGGTGTACGACGAGTTCATCGACGCCTTGCTGCGCCGCACGGCGAACCTCACCGTAGGCTACGGCTTCGACAAGAGCGTGTTCATGGGCCCGCTCATCTCGGAGAACCTGCGCAGCCGCTTCCGTAAGTACGGCCGCGCGCTCACCCAAGGCGGGGCGGGGCCGCTCTTGGAGGGCAGCTTCAACAACCGCACCGAGCGCCGTGGCTTCTACGTCACCCCGGCGATTCACCTCGTCGATTGGCAGTCGGGCCAGGCCTTCTTAGACGCCGAGCCCGTGGGCCCCACCCTGCTCGTCTACCGCGTCGGCACCGTCGATGAGGCCGTGGCCCTGCACAACCAGCTCGCCCACCGCCCCGTCGCCAGCCTCTACCCCTCCACCCAGGAGGCCGACCTCCAGGGCCTCGTCGACCGCCTGCGCGCGGGCGTGGTGCACATCAACCTGCCCACGACGACCTCCACCCTGCCCCTGCCCGCCGTGGGCATGGGCCGCAGCGGCGGCGTGGGCACCGGGGTCGAGCTCCTGGATGCCTTGACCACCCCGCGCACCCTGCTCAGCGCCGACCGCCCCTTCAACCCGGCCCAGGCCTTGCCGGGCACGAACTGGGAGGCGGATCTGACGCACACCTTGGTCGAGGTGGATGACCTCGATGAGGACACCCTGGTGGACGACGACCTGTCGAATGTGTTGGAGCCGGAGGTTTAGGGGGAGGGCTCGGCGACTCCGCGCGTTCGGGGATATCCTGGGGTGGCGACCTCGTGGATAGGCTCCGCGACGATGTTGGAGGTGTTTCTTGCGCGCTGGTTCACCCCTCCTGATCTTGCTCCTCGGCTGCGGCCGGGGTGGAATCGAGGTCACCGACCCGGATCGCCTGCTCAACCGCTTTGAGCGCGCCGACTTGGAGGCCAGCGTCGCGGAGTTTTTGAGCGCGGCGGGGGTGGAGGACCTCAAGCTGAACGAGGTGCGCGTTGTGCCCGATGGGTCCATCGTCGGGGCGCACGCCCGGGGGGCCTACAGCAAGGGGCGGCGGCTGATCCTGCTCACCGAGGAGGGGGCGACCCTGAACGCGGGGCCCGGAGGCGCCCTCTGGCACGAGCTCTGCCACGCCCTCGACAGCACCAAAGACATCTCCGAGCAGCACCCCGAGCGTTTTGACCCCACCACGGCGAACGAGCCCATCTTGGACCAATACCCCGCTGACGCGGACCTCACGCGGGAGCTGTTCGCGCACTGGTGTGAGCTTGGTCCCCACGACGCCCTCGCCGTGCGGGTGGCTGAGGCCTGCGGCGTGGAGGCTGGCGGCAAGGACGACTACCAGCAGCGCCTCTGGCTGAGCGAGCACGTCTTCTTAGGGGTGGAGCCGGGGGACACCGTCACCGGGGTGGACTTCATCGAGCTCGCGGAGTGGCCCGCGCCGGAGACCGCTGAGGGCTACTCGCGCCTCGGAGACCCCGCTCGGTATGGGGACGGCCTCTTGTTTGTAGGCTCCGAGGCGACCGGCGGGCCGAGGCTCTTCACCCACGTCACCCCCACCGCCGCGACGCGGCTCTCGCTCCCTGAAGACGTCGGCGGCCTCATCCCCGCCGTGGGCGGCGCGGTGATCCTCCTGGCCGCTCGAGACCCGCGGTGGATCCGTCTGGAGCCCGACGGCACCATGACCGAGCAGCGCTGGTGTAAAGACTGCGAGATCTCGGATCGAACCCTGCAGATTGACCCCGAGCATAACCTCCTCCTCGACGAGCGAGGCGTCGTCGTCGTGCGCTGGGATACGGGGAAGGTGGTTCATATGCTCCGGAATGAGGGCGTCGAGGCGAACCCCAGCAGCTACCTTCTGGGCGAGCTGAACGGTGAGCCTCTCATCATGGACGGGGCGACCGCACTTGTGCTGCGCGACGGGGCGCTGGTGGAGCTGCCGATGCCCGTAGACGCTGAGCCCATCGGTTTAGGCGGGCATGGCGAAGGTGTGCTCTCGCTGCGGAGCGCCTGGCCTTTTGAGCCGATGCCCTTGGTGCTCAACGTCCAAGATCCTTTGGGTGCGGTGCAGGCAGGAATCTTGACCTGTGACGGCAGCGCGGATTCGATTGATTCAATCCACGATATCGACGGGCACGCTGTTCTCGCGGACTGGCGGTCGCAGAAAGTGAGCATGGTCCCGCCCTAACTCGGTTACGCTGTCACGACGATTGAGGTAAACGCTTGACCCCTCTCACCCACAAGCTCCCGCTCCCTCTGACGCTCCTCTTGTTGGTGGGCTGCGCTGCGCCGCGAGCGGCGGACACCGCTGCCTGCCCCGTGTGGTCCACCGAGGAGGAGTGGGTGGACGCCCACTGCGCGCGGCGGTCTCGGTGTGAGCCCGAGACCGCTCCGTATGAGTTTACTTGCCTCAACGGCGCGATGAGCCAGCTCTGCTCTGCCCACGACCCTTGCCTGCTCGCAGACTGTGTCGTGGAGCTTCGGGAGCGGGAGGACTGCGCGGAGATTGAGGTCTGTGAGGAGGCCTTCAGTGAGGAGAGCATCTGTGAATAAGCAGCCAACACGAACAACCCATCTCTGGCGTGTCCTCTCGCCGTTGGCGCTCGTGTTTGCGACCGCCTGTGGTGACGATCCACCCACCGACAGCGCGGAGGACAGCGCGCCTCAATGCAACGAGTGGAGCGCGATGCAGGACTTTGTCTTCGCGTCCACCAACTGGCGAGAGCGTTGTAATCCAGACGTCGCGCAGTACCGTGCGTCCTACCTAAAAACAGATCACCTCTTTACCGCGTGCTACGGGGCTGACCCCTGTATGCTGCGAGAGTGCGTCGTGAGCTTAGATGCTGACACGTCGTGCGAATGGCCGACGATCTGTGACGAGGCGCGGAGTATGGAGGAGGTTTACTGTGAATAGTCGTGTTCTCACGATTATGGTGATGGCTGTGCTCGTCTCCTGTGGCGATAAGGATTCGTCTGACACAGAACAGGGTGAGTCTCCAGCGTGTGAATCACCGTACAATGAGCGGATGTTCATCGCGCCATACCCCTCAGCCTTCTGCAATTGGCGAGAGCATTGCTCAACGGAGCCCTACGACGAGGTGACGTGCTTGGAGGAGCAGATCACGAAGGTCTATTGCCACGAGGCCGACCCCTGCCTCACTGAAGCCTGCATCGTCGCCCTCGACCGTGACTTTGAGGAGGCCCCCGACGACTGCGCCCTCGTGCCCGCCGCCTGCGACGGGATCTTCAACCTCGACGTCGACCGCTGCGCGGAGTGACCATGACCCGCGCCGCCCTCCGCCTCGCGCCGCTGTGGTGCGCCCTCGGCGCCTGCGGAGGGCGCGCCCAAGACCTCGACTCCGAGCCCTTGGCCTGCCCTGAGCCGATGAATGAGCGCCTGTTCGCCTCCTACTATCCCTCGGCGTATTGTGACTGGGCGAGCCGCTGTGAGCCCAAGGGCTTCGACGTGAACGAGTGCACCGCCCGCGCCGTAGACCGAGTGCTCTGCCACGAGGCCGACCACTGCCTCACCGAGAGCTGCCTCGACGCCCTCGCTTACTATTACGACTGCTCGCTGATCGTCGCCTGTGAGGAGGCGTTCGACCTGGGCGTGAACCGCTGCGAGGACTAAGGACCCTCACCTCCTGTTCACCCCCCAGTCATACGTGGCCCAAGTCAGGGTGTAGCCCCCCGCCGTGAGCCAGGACGCCGTCGCGCTGCCGCTGTAGAAGGCGATGAAGTTCAGCGCGGCCTGCTGTTTGCCCTCGACGCCGGGGATGTCGGCCTTGTCCTCCCACTGGGCCAAGAAGTCGTCGCCGTACCAGTCGAAGATGCTGCTCAGGGCGACGGTCTTCGCCTGGGTGTTGATCTGGGCGGCGTTGCTGCGCACCCAGGCCCGGCAGGCGAGGTCGAGCTGGTCGTTGAGGCGCTCGGCGGTGTAGGCCCGGCTGAGCAGGGCGGGGCAGCCCTTGGACGCGCAGGACAAGGCCGCGTGGATCCGGGGGTCGCCCATGGGCCGCAGGCGCTTGTGCTCGATGTCGTCGAGTGTGAGGGACTGGCCGCCTACGGTGAAGCGCCGGGTGCTCCAGACCTTGCCGCCGTCGAGGTCGCGGATCGAGGCGATGGTGGGGTTCTCGGCGATGAGGTCCAGGGTGAGCGCGTTGTAGGCGTTGATGAACAGGGCCTTCTGCTCGATGGGGTTGAGCTCGCGGAGGTCCACGGCGGCGAGCTCGGCCAAGAAGGGGTCGAGGCCCGTCGGCCCGATCGCCGCGTAGGTCACGCCTTGGGGGCTCACGTTGGCCTGGAGGATGGCGTCGTAGGCGGCGAAGCTGGGGTCCAGGGCCAAGGCGGCGCCGGACAGGGCGAGGAGGAGGGACGTGAGCATGATCACCGAGGGGCTTGGGAGGTGCGCACAGGATAAACACCGGAGATGGACCTCTGCAGCCCCTTCGATGAAGCCTTGGCCCAGCACGGCCCCCCGGCGGTCTTTGTCCGCGACATGGAGGGCCAGCTCCGCGCCGACGCAGACCTCAGCCGCGACGGCTGGGAGCGCTGCCGCGCCCGGGGCGTCGTGCCGGTCCTCGACCCCAGCTTCGCCCTGGTGCGTGACCGCGCCACGGGCTTCGTGAGCCTGTGTTTTGTCAGCGGCCGGGCGCTCTTGGAGGCCCACCCCCGGGCCGACGTGCGCTTCTACCCGACCCTGGACGAGGCCCAGGCCGCGCTGACGGCCCTCGGGCGGCCTCCGGTGGTGAAGACGCCCTGGGCGTGAGGCCCAGGCGCCCGCGCCGGGCTCAGTCCTCGGGCAACATCGTGTCTTCGGGGTAAAAGGTCGCCCCGCGGCTGCCCTCACGCCCCAAGACCCGGGACAACATCGACACCGCCAGGGGCGAGAGCACCGGGCCCGACTGGGCGTCGAGCTCGACCCGGGCGTGCACGGCGTCATAGGACGCGCAGAGGCGGCAGGCGCCGGTGAGCGCGCCCCAGGTGAGCACGGCGCGCAGCATCGCCGAGGGCAGGGGGATGGCCCGGTGGGCGAGGCCGCTCGGCCCGCCGTAGCCGTCGTGGCGCTCGAAGGCCCCGCAGAACAAGGCGGCGGTGCGGGCGCCGCGGCCGCCGCTCTCGGCCTTCGCCGCCGCCACCCGCAGGGGCACACCCTCACACCACAGGCGGAGCGCGTCCTTCATCCGGCGGCGGTCCTCGACGGGGAGCATGAGCTGCTCCCAGGTCTGCTCAAGGCGGGCCTCGCTCGTCAGGCGCAGGGCCTCGCTCGACGCGGAGGGGGGCGGCCCGGGGCGCAGGCGGTCGGCGCAGATCGCCGCGCGCACGCCGAGGCCGAGGCCCTGGAGCATGAGCCGGGCTGGGGTGAGGTGGATGTCCTCCTCGCGGGTGGGGCGCGAGAGCACGAGCATCAGCTCGAGGGGAGGGCCCGCCGCCTCGGGCAGCTCGATAGGCGCCCGCAAGACCCGGAGCCGGGGGCCTGGCGCCCCGAGGTAGCTCTGGTCGATGGGGGGCAGCTCCTCCCCTTTGAGGAGCAAGGCGCCGACGGAGTCGAGGTCCAGCCGGGCGAACATCGCCGGGTGCGCCCGGCTCAGCTCCAGCCAGCGGCCGACGGCGGGGTCATAGGCGGCGATGAGCACGGAGTCCGCGCCGAGCTGGGCGCTGACCAGGGCCGCCGCGTCGCGCAGGGTCGAGTTGAAGGTCTCCCGGCGCATCGCCCGGGCCACACGCATCGCGACGGCGGGGCCCGTGAGCCGGGCGGCCTCCCGGGCCTCTCGGGCGGCCTCGGCGGCCTGGACCATCGCCCGGTGCGCCTCCCGCAGCTTGAACGGCTTGTGCAGGTAGTCCGCGGCCCCGGCCTGCAGGGCCCGCACCGCTGAGGCCACGGCCCCGGCGCGGCTGGTGATCAGGGTGGCGACGCCCCGGCGGCGCAAGGCCCGGAGGTGCTCGATGGTCTCGGCCCCGGCGAGGCCCTCGTCGAGCACGACCACGTCGAGGTCGACCCGGGCCAGGGCCTCGGGCAGATCCTCAGCGCGGCGCACGACGCGCACCTCGTGGCCGCTGACGCGCAGGTACTCCCCGAAGAGCTCAACGATCGTGGTCTCTTCGTCCGCGAGGAGGACGTTCAAGGGGGTCAGCGGCATGGGGCCCAAGTATACAGCCGCGCTCCTCCCGTCGACGCCACCCGCCCCTTCGCCTCGGCGTCCACCGGGCGCGCTGGGGGGATCCTGGCGGTCTTCACGGCGCGGCGCGCCCGTCGCCGCTCGGCGGCGGCCTGGGGGATCCGCCTCCGCGCCTGCTATGATGGGCGCGGGAGGTCTCGTGGCGAGGCTGCAGAAGACGGACAAGGCCCTGGACGGGCGCATGGAGGAGGTAGAGCGCGGGCTCTTTCTCCTCAAGGTCGCTTATGACAAGTACTTCTCCGGGCTTGAGCCCATCGAGCCGATGAAGGAGCGCGACGACATGCGGCGCGTGTTCCGGGACCTCACCCAGGTGAACCCGACGAACGCGACCCAGCTCCACAAGCTGCGCACCTTGCGGGCGCGGTGGTCGAACCTCGACCTCTACCTCACCCGCAACCTCGTGCAGATCGAGCGCGGCACCCACCCCAAGTTCCGGTTTCGCGCCGACGCCGCCGAGCGCGCCCGCCTCGCCGCCCAAGGCGCCGCCGCCACGGAGGCCGAGGCCGCCG
>JAKLKD010000257.1 GCA_023150845.1 Myxococcota bacterium
CCCCGAGGCGCGGCTGTTCACGGGCTTCCGGGAGACCCCCGCGGGCCGCACCCTCGACGCCGAGGCCGCCGCCGCCGCTCGCGCCGCCTGCCCCCGGGTGACCGCGGCGGCGCTCTCCGAGGCCCAAGGCCAGCTCGGCCTCGTGAGCGTCCGCGGCGAGGGCCTGGCCAGGGTCGAGACCGTCGCGGCCCTGGTGGACGGGCGGCTGACCGGCGAGGCGATCGTGCACCACGAGATAGACGGCTCAATCCGCTTCGCCGTGGGCTGCCCGTCCTGTGAACTGGTCCTGGGCGTGCGCCATCCCGGCGGCCTCGTCGGCTGCCAAGGGACGGGCTTCAGCCTCACCCGCGCCGGGGATCAGCTCCGATAGGGGCCTCGGCCTGTGCTACGGTGCGTTGGTGAGCGCGCTCCTCCTCCTTTGGTCCGTCGCCGTGGTCTCCGCCCAAGAGGGCTGGGGGGGTGTTCAGTCGCCTGGGGAAGATCCGCCGGAGGAGGCCGCCCCGGGCATCACGCCGCCGCGCCTGCTCACGCCGCTCACGCTGACCTGGCCGGGGGGCCCGCCCTACGAGCCCGCGACGGTGGAGTGGCTGCTGCTCATCAACGCCGAGGGGGTGGTCGAGGAGGCCACGCCGCTCTACGGTCAGGAGCCCTTCATCGAGCGCTCCGAGCCCCTGGTCCTCGCCGCCCGGTTTGAGCCCGCCCGGGACGGCCGCGTCGCCATCGCCGTCGAGGTGCCGTTCCAGCTCACCTTCACGCCGCCACCCGTGGGCCTGCGCCTGCGCCTCATGGGGCCGGACGGCGCGCCGCTGGCCGGTGAGGCCCTGCTCGTCGGGGAGGAGCGGGTGGTCACCGACGCGGCGGGGCAGGTGGAGCTGCGGGAGCGGCCGCCGGGCCCGGTGACCGTGCGCCTGGAGACGACGGCCTGGCTCCTCGCCCCGGTGGAGGTCACGCTCCAGGACGGCGCCCTCGTCGAGCTGGACCTCCGCGTCGACGCCCCGACGGAGGAGGAGGCCGCCGTCGGCGTCTACCGCCGCCGCAGCCCCCAAGCCGTGGTGCGCACGGTGAGCGCCGAGGAGGTGCGCACCACCCCCGGCACCTTAGGTGACCCGGTGCGCGCCCTGGTGAACCTGCCCGGCGTGGTGCGCACCCCCTTCGACTCCGGCTGGCTGCTCGTGCGGGGCGGCGACCCCGACCAGACCGCGATGCTCATCGACGGCGTGGCTGTGCCCCTGGTGTACCACCTCGGCGGCTTCAGCTCGGTGATCCACCCCGCGCTGGTCGACAGCATCGAGTTCTTCCCCGGCGGCTACGGGGCGCGCTACGGCCGGGCGACGGCGGGGGCCGTCGACATCCAGACCAAGACCGTGCCGTCGGCGCTCAAGGTGGAGGCCGGGGCGGACCTGCTCTACGCCGGGGCCTTCGTGCAGGCGCCCTTGGGCCCCAAGACCGGCCTCGCCGTCGCCGCCCGGCGCTCCTACATCGACCGGGTGCTCGCCCGGGTGCTCAGCGAGGAGCAGGCCGCCATCGCGCCGCGCTTCATCGACGGCCAGGTGAAGCTCGATCGGGAGCAGGTGGGCCTCTTCTGGATGGGCTTCCGGGACGAGGTCGAGGTGCCCTCGGACGACGACGGCGACACGGCCCTGGTGAACATCAGCACGAGCCGGGTGCATGGCCGGGTGGAGCTGCGCCCCGGCGAGTCCACCCTGCGGCTCACGCCCTTCGTCGCCCGAGACCGCCGCTCCTTGGCGTATGAAGACGTCCTCGATGAGCGTGAGACCTTACTCCTCGGCGGCCGGGCCCAGCTCGACACCGACGAGACCCGGCCCTGGGCGGCGCAGTTCGGTCTCGACGCCGTGTGGACCGACCTCCAGCTTGAGGTCTCCGGGGTGAAGGCCCCGCTCACGGCCCTGTCGCTTGACCCCTACGCCCAGCTCCGCATCGGGGAGGCCCGGCGGGTCGTGCTCGGGCTGCGCCTGGACACCTGGGCGGCCGACGCCCAGCGCCTCAAGGTGGGCGTCAGCCCCCGGGTGCAGGGCTTCGCGCCGCTGCCGCTGCCGGGCCTGGAGCTCGTCGGGCACGCCGGGCTGAACCACCAGGCGCCGCCGATGGAGCTCCTCGCGGCCTGGCCGGACGGGCGTTACCTCGACCTGGAGCGCAGCGTCGGCGGCGGCGCGGGCCTACGTTGGACCGGCGGTCTAGTGAGCGCTGAGCTCGACGGCTACTGGCGGCGAATGGACCACCTCGCGGTCTTTGAGGACGACGGCTCCCTCGTCGAGGGCCAGGGCCTCGCCTACGGGGTCGAGTCCTTGCTGCGCTTCGCCTGGGGGCCTCTGAGCGGCTGGACAACGGCGAGCTGGACCCGCAGCCTCCGCCGGGACGAGCCCGGGCAGGCCTTCAGCCCCCACATCTACGACCAGCCGCTCTACGCCTTGGCTGTGCTCGCCGTGGACCTCCCCGGCCAGTGGTCCTTCGCCGCCCGGGGTCGGGCGGGCTCGGGTTACGCCTGGAACCGCGACGACCAGACCGCCTACGACCTGCTCACGATGACCGAGGAGCCCCTCGTGCTCTCCCCCCAGGGGCGGCTCCAGCCCTACCGCGCCCTCGACCTCAAGGTGGCCTGGGCCTTAGACGCCCGGGGCGTCACCGGGGAGCTCTACCTAGACGTGCAGAACGTCACCAACCGCCGGGTCGCCGAGCCGGTGATCACCGGGGTGGACGACCGCGACACCCTGTACGGCTTCGGCCTGCCCGTCTTGCCGGTCTTCGGGTTTAAGGGCGGCTGGGGCGGGGTTGGGGCTTGACCCCTAGGGCTTCAAGTTGATGAGGGCCAGCTGAAGGCGCTCATTGAGCGACGCTGGATCGCGTCGTAAATGAAACAGCGACAGGATGAAGATCCTGCTTCCGTTGAAGGTGTAGTAGACGGCGTAAGGGAACCGCTTGAGGATCGCGCGCCGAACGCGCCTTGAGGCGTTTACTCGGGCGAAGCGCTCTGGATGCGCCTGGATCGCGTCAATGGTGTGGCCCGCCGCCATCAAAAACTGAGCGCCGAGGCCGCTCTCTTGGTCCTCAAACCACTCTGAGGCCAGCATGAGCTCCGCTCGGGCGCCGGGCAACAGCTCTATCGGGATCAACGGCGCGCGAGCCTCTCTAGAATCTCGGCGCGGACCTCTTCCCAGGTGTAGGTCGGCCCGCCGAGGCGCTCGTGCTCCTCAAGGCGGCGCTCGGACTCCTCAACACAGGCCAGCTCCCACTCCGTGAGAGGGTTCGGAGTCGCGAGGCTCTCGTAGAGCGTGTTCGCGAGCTCAATCCGCTCAGCCGGGTCGAGGACGAGCGCTTCTTCGGTCAGCTTTTGTAGAGGTCGAGCCATGCACCCAGCATAACCCGGCCTCCACCCGCCTCGCGACGCTCAGTTGAGCGAGGTGGGCTTCTCGTCCTTCCGCTTCACGGTGTAGCCCTTGTCGGCCCACTGCTTCGCGACGACGTCGTAGAGCGCGTTGACGCCCTCGGGACCCTTCACGGGCTCCTCGGAGACGATGACCTGCCAGGCGCCCTCGTCGGGGGTGCACTTCTTGTTGGCGGGCTTGAAGGCGCGCATCGGCGCCTCGGCGGCGGCGCCGACGACGTAGAGCTTGCCGGGCTCAGACAAGGAGGCGACGTGCAGGGTGGCGGTCTTCACGCCCTTGCAGGTGCCGGCTTCGACGGAGACCGCCGCGTAGGTGAACTGGCCGCCGACGAAGCGGTCGGGGTAGATCGCCGGGAGCAGGCTCGCGGCGGCGGCGTCGTTGCCCGCGTTGGAGAGCTGGTCGGCGATGGGCCGGGCCTTGTCGGCGGGCAGCTCCTTCGCCATGGCGACGAGAGCGTCCTCAAGGGCCTTCTGGGCGGCCGGGTCCTCCTTCTCGCCCATGCGCGGGGTGACCGCCTCGTTCATCTTGTTGAGGATGGCGGTGTAGGGGCCGTCGTTCTGGGCGGCCTTCACGCCGGCCTTGGCCAAGGAGGGCAGGGCCTCGACCTTCTTGCGGTCGACGTAGATCTCGGCGAGCTTCGCCCACTTCTCGTCGTACTGCTTGGCCGGGGGGTTCTCGATCTGGGTCTGGAGCCAGGCGTCGAAGGAGGGGGCCTGGCAGGCGACCAGGGCCTTCTCGAAGCGGCCGAACTCGACGTCGCGCAGGCCGAAGTACGCGCCCTGGAGGAAGCTCACGACCTTCTCGTTCGTGGCGCACTTCTCGCCGATGGCCTCGGCCACGACGTCGCGGGCCTCGTAGTCGGTGATCTTGCCCGGCATCTCCCAGACCGGCTTCCAGATGTTGCCCTCGATGGCGACCATCGAGAGGGCGACCAGGGCGTCGGAGTCGCCGGTCTTCTGCATGACCTTAAAGAAGACCTGCTCGGCGACCTTGGCGTCGCAGGTGATGACGGCCTTGAAGGCGTCGGCGACGGCCGCGCCGGAGGCGGCCTCGGCCTTGGCGACCTCTTTCTCACAGGCGGCGAGGGCCTCGCCCCCGAAGAAGAAGCCAGCGAAGGAGAGCAGCAGCGCGGAGGTTTTCATCGTGGACAGGCTCCGAAGCGTGAGAGGAGAATGACGTCCTTGACCACGTGGGGTGTGGTCGGTTCAGTCTGGGACTATTGGATAGCGTCGTCTTCGTCGACTCGCTCTGCCTCTTGCAACCCGTCGTGGGCCACAACGCTTCCCGCGCCGGGCGGATCGGGGAAGCGGGCGCGCAGGGCGAGCAGCTCGCTGATGTCGGCCAAGAAGAGGTCGAGAAGCTCAGGATCAAACCGGCGTCCGCGGCCGCGGATCATCTCGCTCAGGGCGAGCTCCGGGGGCAGAGCGCGGCTGTACGGGCGATCGCTCGTCATCATGTCGAAGCTGTCGCAGATCGTGACGATGCGGGCCTCGATGGGGATGCCTTTGCCGCGGCGACCGCGGGGGTAACCCGTGCCGTCCCAGTGCTCGTGGTGGTGCCAGCAGATGGCCGCGGCCATCTCGAGGATCTCGTCGCCGGAGTCCTTGAGCAGCTCGTAGCCGTGCTCGGGGCTCTGCTGGACCAGGGCGCGCTCCTCGGGGGTGAGCGGGCCGGGCTTCTGGAGCACGCTCATGGGGATCATGATGTTCCCCAGGTCGTGCAGGGTGGAGGCGAGGCGGACGTGCTCGGCCTGGCGGCCGGAGAGCCCCGCGCGACGGGCGAGGATGCCCGCGGCGTCGCTGAGGCGCTGGATGTGGCCCCGGGTCTCGCCGCTGCGGAACTCGGCGATGCGCCCAAAACGCACCAGCATCTCTTCGGCCTGGCGGTGGGCGCGCTCGACCTGGGCGGTGACGTCCCGCATCGCGCCCTGGAGCTCCTGGACCTCGCCGGTGGCCGGATCGCGGATGGCGTGCAGGCTCGTCTCAACCCAGACCCAGCGCTCGTCCTTGTGTTTGATGCGGTAGCGCAGAGAGAAGTGGTCCGGCGAGGACATCAAGGTGTCGTAGCTGTGCGCCAGCGCGTCGAAGTCCTCGGGGTGCAGGAGCGACCAGGCCGAGCGCCCGACGAGCTCCTCGGGCTCGTAGCCCAAGAGGCGGCGAGAGGCCGGGGAGACGTAGAGCCAGGTGCCGTCGGAGGACTCCCGGGTGACGACGTCGGTGGAGTTCTCCGTGAGCAGGCGGAAGCGCTCCTCGCTGCGCCGGAGGTCCTGGCTCGTCTTGAGCAGGTTCAGGTGGAGCTGGAGCCGGGCGAGCACGACGGGCAGGTCGAGGGGCTTGCTCAGGGTGTCGTTCGCGCCGAGCTCCAGGGCCGCCAGGAGATCCTGGGCGCTCGTCTTCGACGACATCATCAGCACGGGGAGCTGCAGCGAGGAGCTCGTCTCACGCACCCGCCAGAGCACCTCAAGGCCGCTCATCCGGGGCATGGAGTGGTCGAGGAGCACGAGGCTCACGGGCTCTTGTTTGAGCAGGGCGAGGGCCGTGGCGCCGTCCGAGGCGCAGAGCACGCCGTACCCGGCCTCGGTGAGGCGCTCGGTGAGCTGGTCGAGCACGGCCTGCTCGTCATCGACGACGAGGATGAGGTGGTCCGGGGCCTTCTTCGCCTTCTTGACCGGCTCGACGGGCGCGGCCCCGCCGAGACTCAGGGCCTGGAGCGGCCCGGCGTGGCGGCTGCGCAGCAGGGCCTCGACCTTGGCCTGGAGGCGCTCGGCGTTCAGCGGGCGGCCGTCGTAGCTGTCGACGCCGACCTCCCGGGCCGCCCGTTTGTCCTGTGGGGACGGGCTGTGGCGCCACGCCAAGACCGGCGCTCCGCCCAATGCCGGATCCGCCTTGATCTCGGCGGCGACGGCCCAGGGATCGGAGAGGTTCACGCTGAGCACGAGGAGGTCGAGGGTGCCGCCCGCCAAGGCGGCGCGAAGATCCTCTACCGATCGTGCCCTGAGGAGCTCGATCCGCGTCTTGCGGAGCACGTCTACGAGGGCGTCGTCTTGGCCCTCGGTGTCGCTGAGCAGACCGATCAAGGGTGTCCTGAGCGCCGGGTATGGCGGCCGCGCTGGGGGAAGACGCGGCCTGGAGGGAGAGGGTTACTGGGCGTGAGGAGGGCTGAGCGCGCTATTCTTGGGGGGCGCCGAGCGCCCCGCGCAGGGTTAGAGCGTCACGCCTGCATAACCGATGGTAGCATACCGTACTTCGGGAGCACGCCTCACCTTGACTGACTTCCAGCCTGGGCCGTTCGGACCCTTCTTCCTGCTGCACCGAGTCGCCGTGGGCTCCACCGCCGAGGTGTTCGCGGCCCTTGATCAGCGCCCGGACGGCACCGGGGACATGGTCGCCGTGAAACGTTTCCCCCGAGGTTCACCCCTCGCCGTGGAGACCTGGAACCAAGAGCAGCGTGTTCACGGACTCTTACGCCACGGCTCGGTGCCGCGGCTCCTCGGCGCGGGCGAGGCGGACGGCCACCCCTGGCTGGCCCAGGAGTGGGTGCAAGGCAAGAGCCTGCGCCAGCTCCAGCGGAAGCTCACGAAGAGCCGCCACAAGCTGTCGATGGAGCTGGGCGTACACATCACCCTGGAGGTCTGTAAGGCCCTCGACAGCCTGCACCGCGCCTCGGAGGGGCGCCCCCTGGAGCTCGTCCACTGCGACATCTCGCCGGGCAACGTGCTCTTGGGCTACGACGGCAGCGTCAAGCTGACGGACTTCGGCGACGTCATGCGGGTGGGCACGGCGCTTGATCCCAACGTCGAGCGCCCGCCGGGCCAGCTCCGCTACATGAGCCCCGAGCAGGCGCTCCACGAGCCCCTCACCCAGCGCTCCGACCTCTTCTCATTGGGGGTGGTGCTCCACGAGCTGCTCACCGGCCAGCTCCTCTTCCCCGACGGCGTCGAGCCCATCATCGAGCTGCGGGTGCGCAACACCCCCGTCGACGCGCCGAGCCTCTCGAACCCCGCGGTGCCGAAAGAGCTCGATCGTGCCGTCGTCACGGCCCTTGAGCCCTCCCACCTCAAGCGCCACGGCTCCGTGCGCGCCTTCTGGATGGCGCTCGATGAGATCGCCGAAGATGTGATCGCGCGCACCGGCCCCGAGGTGCTCGCGAAGGTGATGGAGATCGTCTTCAACCGGGAGATGGATCTGGAGGAGCAGCTCCTCCGCGCGGCCTTGTCCCAGGCCGGCATCGATCTGGAGCCCGACGAGCGGGTGCTCCGCGTGGAGCCCGTCACGACCTTGGGGGAGCGCCCGCCCCCGGAGGCGCCGCCCGCCCCGAGGCCGCCCACCCACGCGCCCCCGGTCTACAGCCCGCCGCCCGTCGCGCCGCCGCCCCAGGCCCAGCCGACCTTCAACCCGCCGCCGCCGACGCCGACGATCGCGCCGCCTCGGCTCATGACCCAGCCCCCGGCGCCCTCGGGCCGCACCGACCCCGGCCAGCGGAACGACCCGCGCTGGTCGAGCCCCACCCGCCAGCGGGGCGGCACGGCCCCGGGCGAGAGCGTGAACCGCCAGCCCCCGGCGCCGCCGGTCTTCGGTGTGAACAGCCTCGGGCTCTCCCAGCAGCCGTCGTTGTCCCAGCCGTCGTTGTCGCAGCCGTCGCTGTCCCAGCCGTCGTTGTCCCAGCCCGCGCTGAGCCCCCAGCGAGGTCCTCGGGCTGCGGCGCCGCCGCTCTCCTTGGTCGCCGCCCACACGATGTACGGCGGCGGGGGAGGCGGAGGATCGCTCAGCGACGACCAGCTCCCCACCCAGTTCGCGAGCATCGATCTCGACGACGAGGACGACATCGTCGAGCCCGACGAGGCCCC
>JAKLKD010000258.1 GCA_023150845.1 Myxococcota bacterium
AAAGTCAAAGTTTACACGTCGGAAACAGTCGTAGCGAACGCGGCCTGCCACCGGACGAGGAGCTCGGCTCCGGGAACCCCTACCAGCACGACATCAGCGCCACCCAAGTGGATCTCGGCGGTCCGGCCTGGCGCACCGTAGTCGGCGAGCGCGGAGGTGTACCGTGTGGTGAGGGGGACGGCGCGTTGGTTCGAAGAGCCCCTAAGACGCCGCCCATCATCGAGCCGAGCAACGTACGGACCGTCGACCAGGAGATCGACGCGGGAGAGGAGGGCCGCCCAATGCTGGGGATCACCAACGGGGGCGGCGGACAGCATTTCCAGTCGGTGGCCTGTGTACACGATTACCCCAAGCGAGCGATGCGCTCGGACGCTGTCGATGAGCCGAGTCAAGGCCTCAGCTTGGCTGAACGGCTCACCCCCGCTGACGGTCAATCCTTCCAGTTCGGGATCGCGCAGTATTTCCTCCGCGAGATCAGCCACCGTCATCATTGTGCCCCCGGAGAGCGGGAGGGAGCCCGGTGTCATGCAACCCGGGCAGCGGAGCGGGCACCCCTGAACCCAGAGCGCGAAGCGGAGATTGGGCCCGAGCGCGCGAGTTCGCGGGACCTTTAGGTAGATGTTCAGCGAGTTGGACACATCGGGAGGATACCTCGGACGCCGCTGTCCCGGCTCGGGACGCTCACCCTACGACGGGAGGCCCGCGCCCGAAAGGGCCCTTCAGGCATGTGCACCGAGGCCCCTCCTGCGTTGCAAGCGGGCCGTAAAAATTTCCCCTTGCTCCATAACCAGTGCTCCCGCGCGCGGCGCACGACGCGCGGGAGCACTGGCGCCGCCGAGCTCGGCGCGTCCACCGTCGCGAGCGTTACCCTCCCCGTGCATGGCGCGCTTATCCCTAGCGCTGGGGTGCGCATCCCGTGATATGCCCCCACCCGCTCCACTGGCGCCACCAGATCGGACGCGTACACTCCTCCCCCGCGCCGAGCCCCCCTCTCCCGGACGGCGCCACCGCCGACCTCCAAGTTAGGCTCGCCACGACTGAGCCACCCATGGCTCGGGCAACTGATCCGTCAGCTGCTCGGCCAACGAGCGTACAGCTGCGCTGTCGGCCTTGCCCCGTTCCCGCAACGTAAGCCGACAGACATCAGGTTGGCTGGACTTCCGTCACCACTCCGTCGTCGGCCAGCTCGCGCCGGCGGCGTGAGGGCGGCTATGGGCGCTGACGCCACCATGGACGCAATAGACGCTCGCCCACAACGCCCACAACGCCCACAACGCCCACAACGGCTTGGGCAGGCTGGCGCCCGCACACAGCGCCCACAGCCTCGGGGATAGGGAGATGGGATCAAGTATGAATCAAACACAAAAACAAACACTTGAGACCCCAGCGTAGCTCACCTGTAACCCCGGAGCTTGGCTGAGCTGTCACCTAAAGTACCTCCAGCAAGTGTTACTATGTTCCTACTGGCGCGGGGCGACGACCGGGCCCTCCTGAGGAACCCGAGCTCCTGCCCCGATGTCCACCCCGCCACGATGCCCCCGCTCCCCCCCATCGCCGCCCTGCTCTTCACCCTCGCCTGCGCGCCCGAGCCCCCGGCGCCGCGGTCCCGAGACCACAACGCGCTCTGGGCGCGCCGGGTGTGGCTCCACGAGCCCCAGGACGACGCGGCGATTGAGGCCCTGGTCACGACGCTCCGCGCCCGGGGCGTCACCCGGCTCTACCCCTTCTTGGGGCCGCCCGATCCGACGGGGCGCCCGGGCTGGCGTGACGGTGGGACGCTGCGCCCCGTGGACCCCGCCGTCGCCGCGACGAACCTGCGGCGCCTCGCCGAGCGCGCGCCGGAGCTCGGCGTGCACCCCTGGACCGGCGGGGTGTACGAGCGGGACATTGACCTGAACGACGGCCCGAGGCTCCAGCGCTGGATGGATGAGGTCTTGGCGCTGCCGATTGAGGGCGTCCAGCTCAACGTCGAGCCGATGCCCGAGCAGCCCGCGTACCTGGAGCTCCTGCGCGCCTGGAAGGCCCGGCTCGGCGACCGGACGCTCTCCGTCGCCGCCTACCCCCCACCGACGCCGCTCCACCCCTTCCCTGACGTGCACTGGTCGCTGGCGTTCATCCGTGAGGTCTGCCTCATCGCCGATGAGCTCGCCGTCATGGCCTATGACACCGCCCTGGCCGAGCCTCAGCCCTACACCGCGCTGGTCGCCGAGTGGACCCGCGCCTTGGCCACCTTGCCGCCCCCTGAAGAAGGCGGGTGCCTCATCTGGATCGGCGTCCCCGCCTACGAGGACGACGTGGGCTGGCATCGCCCCGACGCCGAGACCCTCGCCGCGGGCATCACCGGCGTCAACCGCGCCTTAGACGAAGCCTGGCCCGCCCACGTCCGCGGCGTCGCGCTCTACGCCTCCTGGACCCTCGACGCCGAGGAGTGGGCCACCTATGACGCCGACTGGCGCCGCCGCTCGCCGGTCTCCGCCCCCCTCATCGACGAAGCCGCAGCCCCACCCGCTGGCCGACGCTGAGCCCCTCGGCCTCGGCCCGGCGCGCCCGGGCCACGACGGGCACCCCGGCGTCGAGGCGCAGGAGCGCCGTCGGGCCCTCCCAGCGCCGCTCCGTGAGGGTGGCGTCGCCGTCGCCCGCCCCAGGCGCCGTGAGCTGCAGGTCTTCAGCGAAGGCGACGACCACGGCGCCGACCTCACCCCGCAGCCGCAGCGCCCCGGCCCAGGCCCGCCCGGCGTCGTCGTGGCGTGGGGTCCAGACGTTCTCGTAGCCGAGCGCCCGGGCCACGGCCTCGCTCCGCGGCGCCAACAGCACGGCCTCGGCGGCGCCGTCTTGGGCCAGCTCCCCGCCCTCAGCGCCCGCCACCATGACCACCAGCCGGTCGGCCAGGGCCAGGGCCTCGGCGCGGTCGTGGGTCACGATGAGGGCGGGCACCTCAAGGCGCTGTAGGCGCTCTCTCAGGAGCCCCCGGAGGACGTCGCGGCCGCTGGCGTCTAAGGCGCTCAGGGGCTCGTCGAGGAGCATCACCGCCGGGCTCGACGCCAGGGCCCGCGCCAAGGCGACCCGCTGGCGCTGGCCCCCGGAGAGCTGCCCCGGCCTCCGATCCGCCTCGGCGCGGCCCAGGCCCAGCTCCTCCAAGAGCGCCCGGGCCCGGGCCTCACCCCCGGCGTCGCGGCCATAGGCCACGTTCTCCCAGGCCCGCAGGTGGGGGAACAAGGCGAGCTCTTGGCCGACGAGGCCCACCCGCCGCGCCTGGGGAGGCAGCCGTCGGCGCCCGTCATCCCACACGGTCGATCCGTGCTGAATGAGGCCCTCGTCAATACGCTCCAGCCCCGCCACGCAGCGCAGGGTCGTCGTCTTGCCTACCCCGGAGGGCCCAAAGAGCGCCGTCACCTCGCCGGGCCGCAGGGGCGACTCCAGGTGAACCCGCACGGTCGGCCCGCCCGGGCGTGACCGGGTGAGGCGGATCAGGAGCGGCTCGCCCACGGCGCGCCTCCCCGCGTGGTGTAGAGCCCCAAGAGCGTCACGAAGCTCAGCGCCACCAAGAGCGCCGACGTCCGCCCCGCCGCGCTGTAGTCGAGCGCCTGCACCGCGTCGTAGATGGCCACAGACACCGTGCGGGTCTCGCCGGAGAGGTTGCCGCCGATCATCAGCACCACCCCGAACTCCCCCAAGGTGTGCGCGAAGGTCAGCACCACCCCCGCCAAGACCCCCCGGGCCGAGAGCGGCAGCACCACCCGCCAGAAGGTCTCTAGGCTTGAGCGCCCCAGGCACCAGGAGGCCTCGATGAGCGCCCGGTCCACCCCCTCAAAGGCCGCCACGAAGGGCTGCACCGAGAAGGGCAGGCTATACAGCACAGAGGCGACGATGAGGCCCTCGAAGCTGAACACCAGGCCGTCGCCCACCACGGCCGCGTAGAGCTGGCCCACGGGGCTGCGGGGCCCCAAGGCCAAGAGCAGGTAGAAGCCGAGCACCGTCGGCGGCAGCACCAGGGGCAAGGCGATGAGCGCCTCGACGACCCGCCGCGCCCGACCCGCCGCGAAGCAGATCCACCACGCCAAGGGCAGGCCCAAGGCCAAGAGCGCCGCCGAGGTGATCCCGGCGAGCTTCACCGAGAGCCCGATGGCGACCCAGTCCATCATTCGGCGGCGGTCGGCGGCTCAGCCGGAGCGAAGCCGTGGGCGCTGAGGATGGCCTGGCCCTCCGGCGAGCGCACGAAGGTGACGAGGGCCTCGGCGGCCTCGGGCGCCGCCGCCCGGCGCAGCACCGCCACCCCCTGCACGATGGGCGGGTAATGTTCGGTCGGCACCTCAAACACCACGCCCTGCCCCCGGGTGGCCGGGGCCAAGGTCATCGACCGGGAGATGAGCCCGAGCTCCGCGGCGCCGCTCTGGGTGAGCTGGGCGGTCTGGGACACGTTCTCCCCGAAGACGAGCTTCGGCGTCACCTCGGCCTCAAGGCCCAAGGAGCGGATCGCCGCCACCGCCGCCCGGCCATACGGCGCGTGCTGGGGGTTGGCGACGGCGACGTGTTTGACCGAGGGGCTCTTTAGGGCGGCGGCGCCCTCGGCGGCCAGGGGCGCCGGAGAGCCCGGGGGCGCCCAGACGACGAGGGCCCCCGTCGCGTAGGGCCGCACCCCCGCCTCGGTGACGAGCCCCGCCGCGGCGAGGGACTCGGGGTAGGCCATGTCGGCGCTAAAAAACACGTCGAAGGGCGCCCCCTGGCTGAGCTGGGCGGTGAGGCTGCCCGAGGCGCCATACGACACCGTGACCAGCACCTCGGGGTGGGCCTCGGCGAAGCCCTCCCGGAGGGCGTCGAAGGTGTGCTGGAGGTCTGAAGCGGCGACGACGGCGACGGTCGGGGCCGCGGCCTCGGGCGCGGGCGGCGCCGCACACCCGGCGAGCCCCAAGGAGGCCGCCAAGGAGCACAGGAGCGTGAGGGGAGCGGATGAGCTCTGCATCCGGCCCCTGTACAACGTGGGCCGCCCCGGGGCAACGCGGGCGGCGACGGCGGCTCAGCGGCGTTTGCCGACGAGGCGGGTCGCCATCTTGCCCGCGGCCACGGCGAGGGACTCCGGCGAGGGCGGCTCCCCGAGGGCGCGGCGGGCGAGGTGGGCGCGCATCGCCTCTTGGCCCGCCACGGTCAGCGCCGCCCGGTTGTCGTCGCTGAGGTCAAAGTCTGTCGACGCGATGCCTTTGGCCGGGAGCCGCACGACGAGGTGCTCAAAGGCGTCGATGACGAGCTTGTCCCGGGCCTGCACCACCGTCGCGACGAGGCGCTTGAGGCGCTCCGCCGTGCGGCGCTGGCCGAGGTCGGGGCCGTCGGGCTCGGACGGGGCCTCGGAGAGCACGAGGCCCGGCACGGCGAGCTCCTCGTCGATGAGCAGGCCCAGCACGTCGTCGGCGTCGGGCGGGCCCATCAGCTCGATGACCTGGGGCTCGTCGCTCACGAAGAGCTCCAAGGGGAAGTTGGAGAGCACGCCGCCATCGACGATCCGCGCCCCAGCGAGCGCCTCGCCCCGGTACTGCCCCCACTCCTTCTTCCAGACGACCTCCTGCCACACGAGCGGGATGCTCATCGACATGTGCACGGCGCTCACCACGGGCACGTCCGGCGCCGTGCGGTGGTTGAGGATCAAGAGCGAGGAGTGGGTGGTGTCTGTCGCGACGATGCTGAGGTCGACGCCGGTGACCTCATACATCTGCCGCAGGGTGAGCTTGCCCATCTTCACCGGGCGGCCGTTCACCCGGCCGTCGTCGAGGCGCTCGGTCATCCACTCCGCGAGGCGGTGGGAGGCGTACCAGCCGCCGAGCTCGACGAAGGAGAACATCGAGCGGAAGATGGGCCGGGACATCAGCGCCCGCACCAGAGCGTCGTCGATCTTCGCCTCCAGGCGGTCGCTGACGAGGGGCAGGTCGATGTCGGCGAACAGCTCCCGCAGGGCGCTGCGCTGCAGCTCCTCCTCGGTGAAGGGCGCCGGGGTGGCCATGAAGCCCTCAAACACCGAGCGGTCGCCCTCCTTCTCGCCGAGCGCCGCGAGCAGCCCCGCCGCGCCGGAGCCCGAGGCCAGGAGCGCCGCGGTGATCGAGCCCGCCGATGTGCCCAGGAGCCGCCCGAAGCTGTGCCCTTGGGCCTCAAGCTCCTGAATCGCCCCGGCGAAGACCATGCCCTTCGCGCCACCACCCTCAAAGACGAGATCGAACCGCACGCATCCTCCTGCGACTGGGGGCCCTAGGGTAGCACAGCGCCACGCCAGGCCCAGCGGCGACACGTTACGTCGGGACGATGCCCCCACGCCCACCGCTCTCGGCCCTCTCGCTGACGCTCCTCGCCGCCTGCGGGGCGCCGGAGCGCGCCTTGCCCCCCGGCGGGGACCGCCCCGACGTGATCCTCATCTCCATCGACACCCTGCGGGCGGACCACGTCGGCGCCTATGGCTACGCCAGGCCCACCACGCCGACGCTGGACGCCTTGGCCGCCCGGGGCGCGCGCTTCGCCGAGGCCCGCTCCCCCTCGCCCTGGACCTTGCCCACCCACACGACGATGCTCACCGGGCGCCTGCCCCTGGAGCATGGCGTGGTCGATGACGGCGCGCGCCTCGCCGAGGGCACGCCCACCTTGCAGCGGGCCCTGGGCGACGCGGGCTGGGTGACCGGCGGCGTGGTCTCCAGCCTCTTCGTGAGCGCCCGCTACGGCTTCGATCTGGGCTTCACCTTCTTTGAGGACTTCGGCATCCACGACGAGAAGCGGAACCTCAAGGGGGAGGTCATCGCCGAGCAGCTCGTCGACACCGCGCTCGGCTTCGTCGCCCAGCACCCCGGCCAGCCGGTGTTTCTGTTCTTGCACCTCTACGACGTGCATTACCCCTACGCCGCGCCCGCGCCCTACGACACGATGTTTGACCGCGCCCCCCAAGACGGCGACGCCCGCTACAAGTCTTACGCCCACTCCCTCAAGCGCCCGCTCTCCGACGAGCAGATGGCCCACCAGATCGCCCAGTACGACGAGGAGCTGCGCTACGTCGATGACCAGCTCGGGCGCCTCCTCGCGGCCTTCGCCGCCGCCGGGCGCGACCCCATCGTCGCCGTGACCGCTGACCACGGCGAGGAGCTCGGCGAGCGCGGCGGCTGGGGCCACGCCCACACCCTGCACCCCGAGCAGCTTCATGTGCCGTGGATCCTCGCCGGGCCCGGCGTGCCCGTCACCGTGGTGAGCACCCCCGTGGGCACCCACGACGTGGCGGCCACCTTGGCGGCCCTGGTGGGCGTGCCCTTCGAGAGCTCCGGGGTGAACGCCCTGGCGCCGGGCCTCGCCGAGCGGCCGATGATCGCCGACACCAGCCGATTCGACACGAACCTCCTCGGCCTCTCCTTCGGGGGCCTGCGCCTGGACTGGGATCTCACGACGGACACCCGCCGCCTCTACGTCGATCCCGCCGAGCGCGACGAGGCCGCCGCCAGCCGCCCCGACGACGTCGCCCGGCTCACGGCCACCCTCACCGCCGCCTTGGGCGCCCCGGTGACCTTGACCGGGGGCAGCCTGAGCTCCTCCGCCGCGCTCATCAGCGCCGAGGGCCGCCTGCCCCAGCCCGTCGCCGCCCCGGCGCGCTTCGCCGTCGTGCCCCCGGACGCCCCGCTCCGCCACGACCCCGCCGGGCCCTTACGCCTCTCGGCCTTGCCCCCGGGCGGCCCGGTTCAGGTGAGCGGCCCCGCCGCCGCCGAGGTGAGCCTGAGCGACGAGGAGCGCCGCCGCCTGGAGGCCCTGGGTTATGTCCAGCCCGCGGCGCCCGAGGCTCCCCCTACGCGCTGAGCCCACGCCAGAGGCAGAGCCCCACGAGGCCGCCCCGGGCCGTCCATAGCAGGGTGCGCGCCCAGTTGCTCACGACGAGGGCCGCGTGGGCGTCCACGTCAAAGCCTTGGGCGAGCACGGCGTGACGGGGCACCGACCAGGCCGCCGTCGCCACCCAGATGAGCGCCAAGAGCCCGAGGCCCAGAGGCATCTCCCAGCGCGCGGCCTGGGGCGGCGGGCTTAAGGTCAAGAGCAGGGCCGTGATGGCCTCGATGACCATCGGCGGCCCGACGACGGCCCCGGTGAGGTTCATGTGCTGAATCTGGTAAGCCGCGTAGCCCCGCTCCCCGACGGCGCTGAACAGGGGGT
>JAKLKD010000259.1 GCA_023150845.1 Myxococcota bacterium
CGCCGCCACCGCCGCCGTAACCACCGCCGCCGCCGCCGAAGCCGCCGCCGCTACGACCACCGCCGCCGCCGCCGAAGCCGCCGCGACCGCCGCCACCGCCACCGCCGGTGCGGGGACGATCCTCGGCCTCGTTCACGCGGATGGCGCGGCCATCGAGGTTCGCGCCGTCCATCTTGCCGATCGCGGACGTGGCCGCGTCGCCATCCTTCATGGTCACGAAGCCGAAGCCACGAGAACGACCGGTCTCACGGTCGGTCACGACCTTCGCCTCATCGACTTCCCCGAAGGCCTCAAAGGCCCGGCGGAGGGAGTCATCGGTCGTGTTCCAGCTCAGACCACCTACGAACAACTTCTTTGACATGATTTCACTTTCGAGCGTGATGGACCCCGTCCGGGGTGCATCGAATTATCTGGGACGGCCAGGTGCCAACCCTCCCGACTGTCGAGAGGGCTCGTAAACACCACTTGCGGCGGTAGTTCACGCCCCCTTTTAGTAGCCACTCAAGGGGAGGGCCGCCACGTTGGCGTCGAGGATTCACTGGAAAAACTTGGCAGGGAGGCCGGGCTTGCTTTGGATCTGCCGGTGAAGGGGGGCGCCCCAGTCCTCCGCGACCGCCTCGGCGAGCGCGTTCGGCGCCTCATTGAGCTGTTTGAGCCACCACACCCGCGCGCTGCGATCCCAGCTCCCGGTGATGAGCCAGTCCCCCTCGGGCCCCCACTCCACGCCGACGACCCGATCCGTGTGGCCGCGTAGGGCCGCGCGCAGGGCGCCGTCGTCGGTGGACCACACCCAGGTCTGGCCGTCGACGAGCCCGGCGGCGGCGTAGCGACCATCCGGGGAGAGCGCCACGTCGCGCACGTTGTGGGCGGGCCAGCGGTGCAGGCGGCGCCCGGCGACGGCGTCCCAGAGCTCGGCGGCGTCCTCAAGCCCGAGCAAGGTGAGGCGTCCGTCGGCGTGGATGTCCGCGGCGATGAGGCCTGGCCGAGCGACCACACGCTGTAGGGCCCCGGGATCCGCGGCCCGGGCGCGCCAGGCCTGGCCCTGATCGTCGATGAGCACGAACCAGGCACGATCCGCGGAGACGCCGAGATCTTCGATGATGCCGCTCAGCGGCAGCGAGGTCGGGCGGTCAAAGGGCGGGGCCGCGAGCCAGAGCTCCGGGGTGTAGCCCACCATCAAGAGCCGCCCGTCGGCCAAGAACGTGAGGCGTCGTAAGGAGTCGAGGGCCCCGGCGCCAAGGAGCTGCTCCCAGCGACCCGGTCGCACGAGCCGCGGGTTGCCCACCGACATCGCGCCGATGGCGAGGGTGGCGCCGTCGCCGGAGAAGCCGACGGTCTTCACGACGGTTGGGCCCAACGTCGGGAGATCGACGCCCCGGGCGCCCTCGGTGGCGCCGTCGTCGCCCCAGCTCCGGGGGAAGACGCGCACGAGGCCCTCGGCGGCGGACAAGGCGAGGCTGCGCCCGTCCTCGGAGACGGCGACGGCGCTGATCCCGGCGGGGAGCTGGTGGCGCAGGACCGGCACCCGGGCGGGCAGGGCCCAGGTGTGCAGGAGGTCGTCGGCGACGGCGAGGGTCGTCGGGCCGGTGAACTCCAAGGCGCGGTGACCGCGCCCGGGGAGGCTAGAGATGGGCTCGCCGCTCTGGAGGCTCCAGAGGCTCACCTCACCCCGGGCGGTGAGCGCCGCGAGCAGGGCGCCGTCAGGGGACACCCGCAAGGCCTGGATGGCGGCGGGCACCCCGAGGCTTGAGGAGAGGACCACCCGGCGCTCGGCGAGGGAGTACAAGGTCACCACCCCGCGGTGGGTGCCGATGACGACGCCGCGCCCGTCTGGGGTGAAGGCCATGGCCTGGGCCTCGCTCCCGGCGGAGAAGGGGGTCTGAATCGGCGCCCGATCCCCCTCCAGCCAGAGCCGGCCGTCGTTGCACAACGACGCGATACGGCCTGTGGGCCCGACGGCCAAGGCCGCGATCTTCACCCCGTCGCAGTTGATCGGGCTCGGCAGGAGCGAGATCCCGGCGGCGTCTAGGGTGAGCTGGGTGTTGTGTTTGTAGCTGACGATTCGCCCTTCGCCGACGGCGAGGAGGTTCTTGGCGAGGGTGGAGGTCCAGCCCTCGAGGGGGGCGCCGCTGGCCCGGGCGAGGATCTGCAGGCCGTCCGCGCGCTGCACGATGACCCGGTCGCCGAGGATCGCGAGCTCGGCCGTGGCGGGCAGGGCCGCGGACCAGCGCTCCTTGAGGGTTGTGGCGTCGAGGAGCCGCACCCGCTCGTCATCGGCGCAGGCGACGTCCCCGCCGTCGTTGGCGATGGCGACGCGGCGGCAGTCGGGCAGGGCCGCGGCCCGCAGGCGTCGGGGGCGCGGCGCCCCGGCGAAGGCGGCGAGCACCCCCCGGGCCTCGGGGGAGTCCATGAGGCTCAGCGAAGACGCCGCGTTCATCTCGGCCTGGGCACGATCCCCGGCCATCAGCGCGGCGACGGCCCGCTCGACGAGGGCCTGGGCCAAGGAGTCGTCCGAGCGCGCCCGGGCGGCCTCGGCCTCGGCCTCCGCGGCCAAGGCGCGATCCCGCTCCTCCGAGGCCCGGGCGAGGCCCACGGCGAGGCTCACCCCGACCGCGAGGAGCGCCAGAGCGGCGACGACGATGACCGCGCGCCAGGCCCGCCAGAAGCGCAGGAGCAGGTCGGTCGGCCGGTACGCGTAGGCCTCAACCCGGCGGCCCTCAAACCAGCGCTCGGCGTCTTCAGCGAGGGCGCGGGCGCTCGGGTAACGCTGGGCGGGGCTGTGGGACAAGGCGCGCTCCGCGATGGCGCAGAGCTCGGGCGGCAGCTCGGGTCGGGAGAGGCGCAGCGGCGGCGGAGGCCCGGCCCGGACCTGCTCCAAGAGGGCGCTGGAGTCGAGGCCGACGTAAGGCGGCGCCCCGGAGAGCAGCTCATAGAGGATCGCGCCCAAACCCCAGACGTCGGCCCGGGCGTCGGCGGGCTCGCCCCGCGCCTGCTCCGGGCTCATGTAGGCGGGGGTGCCCACGACCCCGCGGCGCGGCGGCGGCGTCACCCCGGGGGCGGAGACCTCCACCGTCGTCGGCAGCGCGAGCCCCCAGTCCACGACCTGGGTCTCGCCGAACTCGCCGACCATGACGTTGGAGGGCTTGAGGTCGCGGTGGATGACCCCGACGCTGTGGGCGTAGGCCAAGGCGTCACAGGCGTCGATGAAGTGGCGCACGAGCCGGGGCAGGGGCTCCTTGGCGGCGATGGCCGCGGCGAGGGTGCGGCCGCGGATGAGGCGCATGGTGTAGAACGCCGCGCCGTCGGGTCGCCGCCCGGCGTCGTGTACGGAGACGATGCCGGGGTGGTCGAGCTGGGCGGTGATCCAGGCCTCCCAGGCGAGGCTGCCCTCGGCGGGGCCGGTGTCGCGCAGGCTCGGGCCCAGCTCCTTGAGCGCCACCTGGCGTCGCAGCACCCCGTCCTCGGCCACCCAGACCTGGCCCATGCCGCCCATGCCCAGGGGGTTGCCCAGGGTGTACCGGCCCTCGATGGGGGCGTCAAACAAGGTCTGAGACGCCGGGCTCGACGGGCCGTCGTCCCCAGCGACCGAGAACGCGGGGGCGCTCTGGCCTAGCTCGATGGGCGTCGGTGGGGGCGCGCGGGGCGGGCGTGACGGCATGGGGGCCCGTCATCATACGCCGCCGGTCGCCGGGGCTGGGCCCTGGTCATGTCCACAGATGGGAATAGCTTGGATTTGTGAGCCCTCCACCCGCCCCCGGTCGCTCGGACCGCGCGGAGCCCCCTGGCGAGGAGAGCCCCACGGGAGACAGGATGGCGACCATCACGCTGACCAAGGAGAACTTCGGAGACGCCCTCAACGACAGCGACGTCATGCTCGTCGACTTCTGGGCGTCCTGGTGTGGTCCGTGCCGCAACTTCGCCCCGGTGTTTGAGTCCGCGAGCGATCGCCACCCCGGCGTCGTGTTCGGGAAGGTCGACACCGAAGACCAGCCCGAGCTCGCGGGCTACTTCCAGATCTCGTCGATCCCCACCCTCATGCTCTTCCGGCAGAAGGTGCTGCTGTACAACCAGCCCGGCGCCTTGCCCCCGGCGGCGCTGGAGGACCTGCTGCAGCGCGCCCTCGCCATCGACATGGACGAGGTGCGCGCGCAGATCGCCGAGGAGCAGGCCGCCCGTGGGGAGGTCGGCGACGACGGCGAGGCCGAGGCCTGAGCGCCTCGTTTAGAAGCCGACGACGGTGAGCGTCCAGGAGGAGTCGATGGTCGTGCCATCGACCTCTCCGACGGCGTCGAAGGAGAGGGTGTTGGAGCTCGCCTCGACGGTGACGCTGTAGTCCACGGGGCCCGTGCCCGTGGCGGCGCCGTCCGCGGTGATCTCGCCGAGCACGCTGTAGATGATGACGCCCTCCATGGGGCCCGTGCCCTCGACGTCGAGCGACCAGGTCATGTCGCCGTCGATGAGCATGTCTTCAGCGCTCACCTGGTCGTAGCCGAGGCCGTAGGCGAAGTGCCACTCGGCCTCGCCCCAGCTCATCTCGCCGTTCACGCCGACGGTGCCGGTCCAGTCGGAGTCGCCGACGACCTCACCCTCGAAGGTGAAGCTGTTCTCGCCGCCGGTGAAGGTGAAGGTGCCGGTGTCGCGGGCGCCGGCCTCTTCGGACTCCGAGGCGAGGGTGCGGTAGGCGGAGAAGCCGACGGCGTTCGCGGCGTCGAAGACCATGTGGGCCTCCTGGCCAGAGAAGCCCGTGCAGGCGGTGAAGGTGCTGAGCGCGAGGAAGGACAGGACGATGCGGTTCATTGGCGTCTCCGAGTCATATAGACATCACCTGAGGCGCCCAACATATTCAGGGGACGCGCAGGAGGCGATGGAGCTCGGCGCGGAGGCGCTCCACCTCCCCGGTCAGCTCTGGGCTGCGGGCCCGCTCGGCCTGCACGCGGCGGAACGCGAGGGTCGTCGCGGCGCGCACATAGGCGCTGTGGTCGATGCCGCGCCGGAGCCAGCCCTTGCGGTCGCGGCGGAGCGCCGAGCTGAGGCGATCGACGTGCTCAGCGGGGATCGTGCCCAGCTTCGCCTCCTCCGTGAGCTCCCGGCGGATCATGCGGCGCTCGGTCCAGAGGCTGACCTGGAACACGAAGAGCAGGGCGGCGAGCTCAAGGGGGAACACCAGGAGGTTCAAGACGGTGAGGGCGGGGGCCCCGAAGACCCCTGAGGCGACGATGAGGCCGTTCCACAAGGCGTGCATGGCCATCGCGAGGCCGAGGCCTGTCGGCGCGATGAGGAGCCCCGCCCAGAGGCTCCGGAGCTTCGCCAACCCCAAGGCCGCGCCGACCATCGACGTGGCGCCCGCGTGCATCATCGCCGAGTACAAGGTGCGCAGGATGATGTTCGCCGCCCAGGCGCCGAGGCCGTCGGCGTTGGCCACGGACATGAAGTAGAGGAGGTTCTCGCTCACGCCGAAGCCGAGGCCCGCCGCCGCGCCGTAGACGAAGCCGTCGGTGATGTTGTCGAAGTGCCGGGAGCGGGCGATGGCGAGGAGCACGAGGGCCTTCGCGGGCTCCTCGGTCAGCGGCGCGACGAAGGCCGTGGAGAGCGCCCCGGCCGTGGTGGGGTCCAAGGCCAGCTCCAGGGGGAAGTTCAGGGCCATCGAGCCCAACACGCCGAAGAGCACGCCGCCCGTGCCGCCCCAGATCAGGCTCAAGAGGACAAGCCACCAGGGCTCCCGCTCGTAGCGGTCCATCCACCAGATGAAGGCCAGGACCGAGACCAAGGGGAGGGTCGCGAACAACGACGAGAGCAGGAGCACGATCAGGATCATCGGCGTGGCCTCTCCGGCAGAGGGTAGCGGATTCCGGGCCGCGCAGGGGGCGTCACGCTCGCCGTCGGCGGGCGCTGTGTGTACACTGAGGCCGTCGAGAACTCTGCCAGGAGCACCCATGGGCATTCGCAGCACCCTCAAGAAGATGATCCTCCCCATCGTCGGCGGCGGCGCGGCCAAACCCCCGGCGGAGTCCCGGCCCCGGCCGACGGCGAGCGCGGCCCCGGCCCCGGAGGAGGACGACGAGAAGAGCCCCCGCGGCGCCGCCAGCGTCGAGACCTACCTCAACGAGACGGTGAAGGCGCACAAGGTCGTCTTGTTCATGAAGGGCAGCCCCCAGAGCCCCCAGTGCGGCTTCTCGGCGAACGCCGCCGGGCTCCTGCGCACCTACAACCGGCCTTTCCACCACGTCAACGTGCTCGCCGACCCCGAGGTGCGTGAGGGCGTGAAGAAGCTCACGTCTTGGCCCACCATCCCCCAGATCTTCATCGACGGGGAGTTTGTCGGCGGCGCGGACATCCTCACGGAGCTGCACAACTCCGGCGAGCTCAAAGAGATGCTCGACAAGGCCTACACCGCCGAGGCCTGAGCCCGGCGCTCAGGGGAAGATCACCGAGCAGCAGGTGAGCGCACCGTCCGCCCGGGCGAGCTCGCTCATGTCGACCCGCCGCCAGGTGAGGCCCGGCCGGGCGCGCAGCGCGGCGAGGTTTGGGCAGTCTTGGCCTTGCCACAACGCCGTCTCGCCGACGATCACGACGTTCGCGGCCAAGGCGTCGGCGATGAAGGTCACGCCGCCGAGGCCCTCGGCGCCGCCGGGCAAGATCGGCGCGAGGGTGGCCTCAAACCAGGGCCGGGCGGACTCCGCGCAGAGCAGGCCGTGGGTAGGCCCGGCCCAGGTGATCGCCGACTTGAGGTGCAGCTCATCGCCGGGCACGGGCACCATCACCGCCGGGAGCCCCGAGGCCTGCGCGAGGGCCCGCGCCGCGCCGGGGGTGGTGCGCCGGGAGCGCCCGACGAGGTAGCCGAGGCCGCCCAAGGCGAGCACGTCGCCGCCGTCGAGGGTGTCGTCGGGGGAGAGCGCGCCCCGCTCGGTGAGCCCCGCGGCGAGCAGGAGCCGCCGGGCGACCTCCACCTCGGCCCGGCGGCTCTCGGCGCCCGGGCGGGTGAACAGCACGCCGCCGGGCACGGCGAGGGCGACGTCCTCGACGAACACGCAGTCGGGCAAGGCGTCGTCGGCGGGGGCCTCGATGATCCTGGCGCCGGGGGCGGCCTCACCGAGGGCGGCGACATAGGCCGCGTGCTGGGCCTCGGCTCGGGCCTGGTGAATGGGCGCGTCCTCGCGGCTGTGCCGGGAGAGCGCCGCGGCGGCGAAACTGCGGGGCAGGTGTCGGGTGTAGATCAGCACAGCTCACCAGGGCAGGGGGATCGGCTCGGCGGCGGGCAGGGGCTCGGTGTCCTGCGCGAGCACGAAGCGGCGGAACAGCTCCCGCATGTCGCTGTAGGACTGGTCGATGGCCGCGAAGTCCTCCGGGGTGCGCGCTCGGGCCAGCTCGACGACGAGGCCCTGGAGCAGCACACGGATCACGACGGCCATCCGCCCCGGGGGCAAGGCCAAGGCGCCGAGGTCGTCGGCGAAGGTGTGGCGGATGCCGTCCTCCAAGAGCGTCGTGGACTCGTGGAAGAAGGTCCGCAGGCGCTCGCCCGTGGGGTCGTCGCGGTCGGCGAGGCTCAGAAGCTCCACCAGAAACGGCGCCCCGGCGCGCAGCTCCCGCACCGAGCCCCACATGCCGTCGAGGGCGTCCAGGGCGGAGTCTAAGCCACGCTCGCCGTGCCGGGCCCGCTCGACGATGCGCTGGTGGAGCTGGCGGAAGGTCGCGCGCTGGGCGGAGAGCAGCAGCTCGGCCTTGGAGTCGAAGCTGCGGCGGAGGAGCCCCGGCGACACCCCGGCCTCCCGGGCGACGGCGGCCAGGGTGGCGCCGGAGTAACCCGCGCGCCCGAAGATGCGGGCGGCGGCGCGGAGCACACGGTCGGCGGAGGAGGGGGGGCGGGGGTCAGCCATAGGTCGCCTCGGTGGGTGGGCTCAGTGTACTGCGGCCGGGGGTCCCCGCGCACCCCGCCGCGGGCCGTGGCCTAGGCGGGCATGTCCTCGACCCTGCTCCTGCTCATCCACGCAGCGGCCACCTGGTTCATGGTGGGGCTCATCTGGTTCGTGCAGATCGTGCATTACCCCCTGTTCAGCGCCGTCGGGCCGCCGAGGGTCAGCGAGGCCATCACGGCCCAGCACTTGACCTTAAGCCCGCCGCCCCAGGCCGCGTGCTGGGAGATGCCTCTGGGCCTCG
>JAKLKD010000260.1 GCA_023150845.1 Myxococcota bacterium
CGATGACGCCGCGGTGGGCCCCGACGCTGAGGAGACCGCCTACAACGGCCTCGACGACGACTGCGACGCCACCACGCCCGACGACGACCTCGACGGCGACGGCTACGGGCTCAGCGAGGACTGCGACGACGACGCCGAGGAGGTCAACCCCGACGCCGAGGAGCGCTGTGACGGCCTCGACAACAACTGTGACGGCTTGACCGACGACGGCGCCGCCGCGCCGACGACCTGGTACGCCGACCTCGACCTGGACGGCTACGGCGACGACGCCGCGACGGCGAGCGCCTGCGACGCCCCGACGGGCTACGTCGAGCGGAGCGGTGACTGTGACGACGGCGACAATCAGATAAACCCAGGGGCCGCCGAGATCTGCAACGACAGCATCGACAACGACTGCGACGGTGGCGCGTCGGGCTGCGGCTTCTCCAACGTCTTCCCTCTGGCCGACTGTGACGCCAAGATCGTCGGCGCCTCCGATTACGATCACCTCGGATACGGCCTCTACGCCGCCGGAGACCTCGACGGGGACGCGCTCGGCGACGTGCTGATCGGCGCGGTGAGCTTCAAGCCCTCCCTGAGCGACGCCTTCGTGTACGCCGTGCGCGGCGACGTGACGGGCACCTACAACCTCGGCACGAGCAGCGCGTCTACCCTGCTCACGCTGGACAGCGAGCAGAGCAAAGACGCCCTGGGCGCTGGGGTCGGCGCCGCGGGGGACCTCACCGGAGACGGCGTGAACGACCTCATCGCCGGGGCGCCGTACTACGTTGACTCCGTGTACAAGGCGATCTACATGGGCTCCACCTACGTCGTGCCCGGGCCCCTGGGCACCTCGGGCCTCAGCGGGCGCGCCGACATACAGACGGTGGCCGCCACGGAGATCAACGGCTTAAACGGGACCTACACCAGCGGCGGGCGTCTGTACGCCGTACACGACTACTCGGGGAACAGCATCGACGGGAGCGGCGACTTTAACGGCGACGGCGTCAACGATCTGGTGATCAACTCCGCGTGGATGGTGCGCCCCGAGGATGACGCCGCCGCGTTCGTGTTCTATGGCCCTGTGGACCCGGGGGCGCTCACCGTGTCGAATGCCGACGCCATCCTCACGAACCCGGTCGTCTCCATCTCCCCCTACGCGATCCTCCGGGTGGCGAACGTCGGCGACGTGAACGGCGACGGCCAAGACGACCTCGCCCTGGGCAACTTTTATGACAGCGGCGGCGGCGTGCAGCGCGGCGCGTTGTACATCTTCTACGGCCCCCTCGACCCGGTGAACGACACCTCCACCGCGGACGTCGTGATCACCGGCGGCTACGACGGCGAGCTGTTCGGCTTTGTCCACGGGGAGCAGTCCGGCGCCGACCTCAACGATGACGGCGTCGGCGACCTGCTCGTGGGGAGCACCGGCACCCACGCCGCGGGCGAGCTCGCCGGGGCCTCCTACATCTTCTATGGGCCGCTCTCCGGGAGCCTCACCACCGCGGACGCCGACGTGACCTTCCCCGGGGAGGACGCCGGGGACGAGGCCGCCGACCTCGCCGCCGTCGGCGACATCAACAACGACGGCTATCAAGACGTGCTCGTCGGCGCCGACCACTACGACGGCGCCGGCGGCGTTGACTCAGGCGGCGCGTTCTTGTTCTACGGGCCCCTGGGCGCAGGCACCCTGCCGCTGATGAGCGCGGACGTCATCTTCCACGGCGAGCAGCCCGGGGATCAAGCCGGGTTCTGGCTCAACGGGCTCGGAGACGCCGACGGGGACGGCGTGGACGATCTCGCGTTCTCGGCGGCCTACGCGGCGGCGGGGGGTATCGAGCGTGGCGCGGTCTATCTGTGTATGGGTGAGGGACTCTGAGGATCTACACCCCGAAGGGGCGGCTCCAGCGATGGGGCGCCCCTTCGCGCCGCTCACCACCGGCGAAACACCCTGGGGGTGAGGGGCTCCTCAGGGACGCTGCGCAGCAAGAGGCTACGCCAGAGGTGGTCGACGTCCCGATCCTGGCGATACTCGATGAGGACGTCCTCGGTGATGGCGCCCGGGTGGATCACCCGACAGTCACAACTCAAAGGCTCGTCCGTCGCCCCAAAGGTCACTTGGTTCTGTCCATCACAATAAGCGCCAAAGTCGGTGATCTTGTAGGCTCGGACCAATCGCCCATTCTCCCGCGAGTAGGAGTACATCTTTAGGTGTTCTACAAACGTGATCTCTTGGGGGCAGAGGCAGACGTTCAAGAGCGCCCAGAGCTCCCGCCCGCTCCGCTGGCGGTATCGCTCATCCGCCAACACGCTCTGGAGCCATTCATCAAGCTCAATATCGACCACCGGCTGATGGTGCTCGCCCTCCGGGAACGAGTACTCCTGCCTGACGATGTCGCGAAACTCCTCGGCGGTGCCCGCCTCGCAGCGGTAGAGCAGGTTGAAGATCATTGGGTCGATGATCGGCTGGAGCGTCGGCCCGGGCCGCGCCGCCTCAAACGCCAAGAGGCCGAGCACGACGAGCGCTGCCCCGACCCCGACGCCCTTGAGCGCGCGTTTGCCCCACAGGCGGAGGGCGCTCGGCGGGCAGGGGCTCAATGGGTCCATAGGCGCTCCTCGGGGAAGCTCCATCGTACCCACAGCCTACGCCGCGGAGCGCCGTTGACCAACAGTTGACCCGTCGCCGGTCAGAGCTCCAGGAGCACCTCGTCCAAGGCCGCGTAGCTAGACACGATGCCCTGGGCCATGTTGCTGGCGACGATCTCATCCCGAGTCCGCTGGCTGTCGTAGCGCAGCCGCATCGAGACGGTCGTGACGCCACCCTGCTCGGCAAAGGTCACGGTGCCCAGCACGTCGCCCTCGTGCCAGGGGTCATCAAACTGCTCGGTGGTGACGATCTTCTCGTTGGGCACGAGCTCAACGAACTGGCCGTTGACGCCCATGGTGCGGCCTTCGGCGTCACCCCACACATAGCGGTACGCGCCGCCGACCCGCGCGTCGATCTGGCACTCCGTCATTTGCCAGGTGCGCAGCTTGCCCAGCCAGCGAGGCACCAGGGTTGGATCGATCCAGGCGCGGTAGACGAGGTGAACGGGGGCGTTGAACTCGCGGACGAGGAGCAGATCGGTGTCGTTGGGAGTGGTCACGCGCATCGGGTTCGGGGCGCTCATGATGGGGTCTCCTGATGTGTTTGATGAGGGTCAGCCTGGGGTTCGCGGCGCGTAGGCTCAGCCCAAGGCCACGATCAGCTCGTCTAAGGCGGCGTAGCTGACCTCGACGCCCCAGGCCACGTCGCTCTTGATGACGTCGTCCCGCACCTGCTGGCTGTCGTAGCGGAGGGTCGTCGTCGCCGTGGTGACGCCGTTCTCTTCGGTGAGCTCGACGGTGGCGATGACGTCGCCCTCGTGCCAGGGCTCGTCAAACTGCTCCTTCGTGACGATGCGCTGGTTCGGGACGAGCTCGATGAAGTGGCCGGAGATCCCCATCTCTTTGCCCTCCGGGTCACGCCACAGATAGCGGTAGGCGCCGCCGTCGCGGGCGTCGATGGTGCACTCCACCATCTCCCAGCCGGTGAGCTTGCCCAGCCAGCGGGGCACGAGGGTGGGGTCGATCCAGGCCCGGTAGACGAGGCGCGCCGGGGCGAAGAACTGGCGGGTCAGGACGATGTCGGTCTCGCCAGAGAGGCTGAGGCGCAGGGGCTCGGGGGACTTCATGGGGTTGATCCTTGATCTTGGTGGGGGTCTGTGTGGGGTCCGCCGTCTTGGGCGGCGCCGTCTTGGGCCTCGGCGTGGAGCGCCTCCTGCGCCACCAGCTCGGCGAGCACGGCGTCGAGGTGCTGGAACTGCTCCTCCCAGGCCGCGCGGTAGCCCTCCAGCCAGGCGTTGGCCTGGGCCAGGGGGCGCGCCACGAGGCGGCGAGGGCGGCGCTGGGCGTCTTGCCCGGCGGCGATGAGCCCGGCGCGCTCCAAGACCTTGAGGTGCTTGGAGATCGCCGGTTGGGACATCGCGAAGGGCGCGGCGAGCTCGGCCACGGTGGCCTCCCCCCGCGCGAGGCGGCTGAGGATGGCGCGGCGGGTCGGGTCGGCCAAGGCGCTGAAGGTGAGGTCGAGCTGGGTGGCGTTCATCATTCACCGTTCGGTTATATAACCTTTTCGTTATGTAATACCGCAAAGAGACGCCGTCCACGAGGACGGCGAATTTTGTGAAGGATCAGCCTGTGGTCGGGATCTCGCAGCCGTCGGGCCCGCAGGCCGGGGCGTCGTTCACCGCCCGAGGCGTAGGCTCCAGGTCCCAGGCGCGGCGCATCGCGGCCAAGAAGGTCTCCACGGGCTGGGCGCCGGAGACCCCGAGGCGGCCGTCGATGACCACAAAGGGCACGCCCCGGGCGCCCAGGGCTTGGGCCTCGCGGCCGTCCTGCTCGACCTGGGCGGTGTAGCGCCCCTCACGCAGCGCCGCCTCGGCGGCCTTCACGTCGAGGCCGAGCTCCCCGGCCAGCTCCAGCAGGGCCTCGACGGTGAAGATGGAGCGGCCCTCGCCGAAGTAGGCGCGGTAGAGCCGGTCCCAGGCCGGGGCGGCGAGGCCCTGGTCGGCGGCGAAGGCCAGCAGCTCGTGGGCGCGGCGGGTGTTGCCGACGTGGTTCTCACCGACGCGGTAGGGGCTGAGCCCGTCGGCGGCGGCGAGGGACTCGATGTGCTGGAACATGCCCGTGAGCTGGGCGTCGTTCGCCCGGATCTTCTTCCGGAGCATCTCCCGGGCGGGCTCGGTGCGATCGAGGGGGTAGCTCGGGTCGAGCTGGAACGAGCGGTGCACGACCTCGACGTCGTCCCGGTGCTCAAACTGCGCCAGCGCCGCCTTGAGGCGCGCGGCGCCGACACCGCACCAGGGGCAGATCACATCAGACCAGATCTGAATCTTCATCGGGGCCTCCACACGAGGCCTCTGAGCTAAACACCGGGCGCCGGAGGGCCAGCGCCCGGGACGCCGCTCAGTCGATCCACTCATCCACCAGCGCGGCGCTCTCCTTCTTGAGCGGGATGGTCAGGGCCCGCAGCGCCGCCTTGGAGCCCACGAGCCAAGGCTCGGGGAAGGACGCCCCGGCGGCGCCCCCCTCGCCCAAGCTGAGGAGCCGCATCGCCTCCCGCGCCGCGACCTCACCGAGCCCCTTCGCGCTCGACTCCAGCACAAACGGCGCCGGGTTCGCCGCCCGCAGCCAGGACCGATCGAAGGCGATGACCGGCACCTTGGCCAAGGACGCGTCGTAGAGCAGGCGGCTCGCGACGGAGGGCGCCCAGAGCTGGGGGTCGGGCTGCACGAGGATCGCCCCGCACTGGGCGAGCAGCGCGGCGCTGGCGTTGGCGACATCCGCGCTGGCGTTCACCTTTCGGACGTCGAGCTTGAGCTGGAGCGCCGCGCAGGCCTCACCGAGGGTGTCCCACCAGGCCGCCTCGGGATCCTTCAGGCCCCGAATGGCGCCTAAGGTCGTCATCCGGGGCAAGAGCCCCTGGAGCCGGGTGAGCGCGGGGCTCGGGTCCACACGAACGGAGAGCCCGACGGCGTCGGCGCGGCCCGCGGCGGCGGAGGCGTCGTTGACGTCGGTGTAGAGCACGGGGACGTTGACGTACTCCCGCACCGCGGCCAGAAACGCGCGGTCGCCGATGGCGAACACGAGGCTCACCTGGAGCTCACGCAGGTTGTCGGCGAGGAACGCGGCGGCGTCGGCCTCTCCGCCAAGCTCATACGAGAGCCGCGTGACCCCGGTGATGTTCGCCTTGAAGGTGTCGACGAGGGTCTGGGTGCGTGCGCTCGTGTCGGAGCTCAGCACGAGCACGGTCGGGCGGTCGGCGAGGGCGAGGCGAGGCCCCAGCGCCGCCGCGCCGAGGCCCAGGAGCAGGGTGCGGCGCGTGAGGGTCATGAGGCACCTCCTGAAGACCAGAGCACCATCACCGTCGGGGGCAGGCTGAGGTCACCGGGCACGACGCCGAGGCCGCCGGGGTCGTTCGCCACGGCGGAGATGACCTCAGACGCGCCGGGCAGACGTTTGTACATCAGCCGCGCCATCTGGCTCTCGATGATGGGCATCTGGCGCTCAAAGTTGGACTCTGTCCAGCCCATGATCTCCTCCAGCGCGAGGTTCTGGGCCTCGCTGTGGGCGGGCATCAGGTAGAACAGGGTGCGGTGGCCCGAGGGTGTGGACTGCACCATGCCCCGAAACAGGGCCTTGAGGTGCTTGTCGGGCAGGGGCGCGACGAAGCCCGAGGCGGCGTTGGCGATGAGCACGGCCTTCGCCGCGGCGGCGGGCGGCGGCGTCGGGGGAGGCGTCACCGGGGCCGGCGGGTCGGGCTCAACACGAGCCGCGGGCGCGGGCTCCGGCGGGGGCTCCTGGGCGGCGGCGACAGGGGTGAGGGCCGCGGCGGCGAGGGCGCCGAGAACAAACTGGCGGCGATCCATCTCAGAACCCCGCCGCGAGCTGGGTCTGGAGGCCCCAGTCCCAAGACTGCCCGTCGATCTCGTAGGCGACCTCAAGCTGGGACTTGAGCGCGAGGTGCAGGCCCAGCTCGTGGCGGAAACCTAAGAAGGTCTCCAGCTCCGGGCTCGTGGTGTTGAACCAGGCGTAGACCGGATCCGCTGGGTCGACGCTGACGTAGTCCAGCATGACGTAGGGCGTCGTCTTGTTCACCGGGATGCCCAAGATCGCGAAGGCCGTGAAGCTCTGGTAGCTCTCGCCCTCGTAGCCGTGCACGGTGAGGTAGGCCTCGGCGCTCAGCTCCACGGGGCCGCCCTGCCAGACCGCCGAGGCGCCGAGGATCGTCTCCCGGGCGTCGTCGATGATGGTCTTCGCGGCGATCACCTCGTCCTCGTCCTTCTCGTCGCCGGTGAGCTGGGACTCGTCGTGGACGTCGACGAGGTCGGTGTAGCCGCCGACGCCGACCTGAAAGCCCGCGGGGGTCTGGAGCGCGACGCGGCCCATGAGCGCCTTGCCGTTGCCGAAGTCGAGCTGCTGCGCGGCGACGCCGGGGTCGGGGGCGCGGCCGTTCGTGGCCGCGAGGGAGTACGAGAGCTGCCAGAAGCCGACGGGCACGAGGCCGCGGAGCTGCAGACCGGTCTGGTCGATGGGGAGCTGCTCCTCAAACTCCTCCTCCTCCAGCGCTTCGGGCACCGCCGTCGGCAGGTAACGGTACGCGCCTTGGCTCGCCGTGACGGCCCAAGGGGAGAGCGGGAGGTGGAAGGCGCCGGCGCTCACCTGGAAGAACGGCCGGGGCGCGAGGATCATCTCAAGCTGCTCGATGCCCAAATTCAGCGTCTCCTCCTCTGGCTCAAAGGAGATCTCGGTGTTCACGGTCATCTTGCGGTCGAGGTTGGCGGTGTACTGGAACACGACCTCGTCCATCGCGAAGGAGAGGACCTTGTACTCCTCGAGGTAGTTGAGGTTCACCGCGCCATATCCCCGGAACCGCGTCTGGAGGTCGAGGGGGATCTCCGAGGGCGCGGTCTCGGCGGCGCCGCGGAGCTCATCGACGGAGCGCTCCAAGAGCCGCACCCGCTCCCTCAGCTCCCCGAGCTGCGCGTCGTCCGTGGTCGGCGCGGTGGGAGACTCTGGGGCGTCCTGAGCGTTGGCCTGGGGCGAGAGGGTCAAGGCGATCAAGAGCGGCGACATCATGTCCTCGATGGTTGGAGGGAGGGTCGGCGGCGGGGCGTAGGTGAACGATCACTTGGGGGCGAAGGTGAGGGTGAAGCCGCTGGGGCTCGCGCTGAGCTGGGGTTGCCCGGCGCCCGGCGTACAGAGGAGGGTGACGGTGGTGTTGCCGTCCTTGCTGCTGACGTTCAGCCGCTTGGCGAGGGGGGAGGCCACCGGCATCGACCCGATCCCGGGGCTCAGATCCGTGCGGGAGAGCTTGAGGCGGTACTCACAGACGCCGTCGTCCTCGATGAGCAGCCCCGCGGCCTTCTGCCCGGCGCCGCTGACGACGCCACGCACGATCACCCGGCCGCCAGAGACCGAGAGGTCTAGCTCGCTCAGGGTCGAGGGGGCGGGCGCGGGCGCTGCCACGGAGGCCGGGGCCACGACGGGCTGGGCGGCCGGGGCCACGGCGGCGGTCG
>JAKLKD010000261.1 GCA_023150845.1 Myxococcota bacterium
ATCACCCAAGAGAGATCCGGCGCAGGATCGTGGGGCCGCGCCCGCGCGACCAACGGCGCGGCCATCGGCGCGGCCTGGGGCGGGTAGGCCGGGAGCGGCGCGCCCTGGTGCGCCGAGGGGCCGCCCACGGGGAACGCGCCCGTCGGCGGGCCGCCCACGGGGAAGGCGCCGGTCATGCCCGGGTTCTGGGGGTACTGCCCGTTCATCATCGCGAGCTGCTGCTGCTGTTGCGCGGCGTAGGCGGCCTGCTGCTGCGCGGCGAAGGCCGCCTGCTGCTGGGCGGCGAACGCGGCCTGCTGCTGCTGCTGCGCGGCGATGGCGGCCTGCTGCTGCTGCTGCGCGGCGAGCTGCTGGGGTGTGGGGCCTGAAGGCGGCGGCAAGGTCGGGGCGTCGTTGCCCCGGGCGCTCATGCTCGCGGCGAAGGCGGAGTCCCGGGGTACGGTGGCCTCACGGGGCTCAGGGGCGCTCCCGCGGCCGATCGCGGCGGGCACCTCGTCGGCGCCGCCAAAGCCCATCGGGGGGCGCATCGGCGGGCGCACGCCGCCGCCCTCGTTGATGAGGGTGCTCGCGGCCTCCAAGCCGCCATCCCCTTGGCCGCCCTCGCCGACGCCAGGCTCCGTGTTGGGCCCGTCACGACGCGAGATCACGATGCGATGGCCACACTTACGGCAGGTCGCGTGATTGACCTCCTTGACCAGCTTGCTGTCCGGGATCTTGTAGGAGGCGCCACAGTTGTCGCAGACTACCCGCATTGCTGGACCTCATCGCGTGTTGCACCGGCGGTTCACCGGCTCATCCTGTCGTCGGCGTTTCGCCGCGCAACGGAGGGGGCGTCACAGGGTAAAGAATACAGCGAAGGCTGTCAACGCGCTCAGCCCGCTGGCTTCGCGCGGAGCCCGTTCGAGACGGCCCCGGCGAAGACGACGAAGACCTCGGGGAGAGGTCTTCGCGCTCGGCGCGCAGCGTACGGGATCGTCCTGCCGATCGCTGCGCGGCGTCAAGCTAGGCGACCGTCTGGCCGCCCTCGGATCACTCCGCCGCGTCGTCGGCGTTCTTGGACTCCTGCACGTTCAGGCGGATCTCCTGAGCGAGCGCCTTGACATCCTGCATCGCCTTGCGGACGCGGGTGCCGGCGGCCTTGTTGCCCTTCTCGTAGAACTTGACGGCATCAGCCTCGGTGTTCGCGATGAGGGTCTTCAGAGCGGTGAACTTGTCGATGGACATTGGGAACCTCCGAGTGGAGCGGGCTCCCCTCAGGACGAAGAGGAGCGGTGGATTCGGGCACGAGCCGAGGGGACTCCCCCCACGGGCGCACAAGCCTATTGGAGCCCCTACGGGAGCGTCAACCGTGAATGCCGCCCTGGAGCGGTTTTTTTTGCATTCAGCCCTACAAAAAGCGCTCGACCGCCCGCTGAAACTCGATCCGATCCGGGATCTGGGTCAAGTAATCGAGCTGGCCGGACTCCCAGATGAGCACCGGCGAGAGCTTGTAGCCGCCGATCCACTCCTCGTAGAGCCCGTTCAAGCGCCGCAGATAAGGCAGCGGGATGGCCTGCTCCGAGGCCCGGCCGCGCTGCTTGATGCGGCGGCGGATGCCCTTCACGTCGCAGCGCAGGTAGATCAGGAGATCCGGGGGCTGAAGCGCGGCCTGCATGGAGTTGTAGAGCTCCATGTAGGTCTGGTAGTCGCGCTTCTCCATACACTTGCTGCGGAAGAGGTTCGTCGCGAAGATCTCCGCGTCCTCGTAGATGGTGCGATCGACGACGACGGTGCTCGTGGACGTGTTGAGCCCGTGGTGCAGCCGAAACTTGTGCGTCAAGAAGTAGAGCTGGGAGTGGAAGGCCCAGCGCTTCATGTCGGTGTAGAAGTCGTCGAGGTAGGGGTTGGTGGTGTAGGGCTCGTAGATGGGCTCAAACCCGTAGCGGGCGCAGAGGAACTGCGTCAGCGAGGTCTTGCCCGCGCCCATGTTGCCGGCGATGGCGAGGAACTTCTTCACAGCGCCGTCGCCCCCTCGTTCTGGTAGGCGTCGAGCACCCGGACGCTCACGGCGCCTTCAGGGGGGCTCAGGCGCAAGAGCGTGCGGGAGGCCGTCGTCTCCCCGGCGTCGATGGTCTCGTCGAGCTCCGAGCCGTCGTCCAGGGTCCAGACGACGGTGATCGGCCCGACAATGGGGTTGTCCCCCGTGGAGCGGCCGTCGAGGTGCACGAGGCGCCAGCCCGTCGCGGGCGCCGCCAGCCAGACCTGGAGGCCCTCGGCGACGACGGCCACGGAGAGCTCCGCGGGCACGACCTCAAAGGGCTCCGACGACACGCTGTAGCCCTCGGACGGCCAAGGCCAGCTCGTCGCGCCGCCGGTGTACCGCTGGCCGCTCACGGTGAGGCGGTAGGTGCCCAAGGGCAGCCCGGCGCGGTCATGAACGTGGGAGACGGCCTGCCAGCCCGCCCACCAGCGGTGGGCCTGTTCGGCCTCGTAGGGGTAGAGCGGGTCGGGGGTGTGCACGGTGAGGATGTCGCCGAAGGTGTCGCTGACCTCTCGACCGGCCCGGGTGGTCACCGGCGCCCAGGTGTCGCCGTCGAGGCGCTCCAGCACCACCTGGGGCAGATCGACGGCGGGGTCGCCGCCCTCCCAGGCGAGCTGCACCACACACTGCACCCGGGGGCAGGTCTCGGGCACGGTGAGGTCCACGGGGATCTCCCGCGGCGTGAGCAGGTACTCCGGCGCCGTCGAGAGCCGCGTCCCGGCGCTGGGCGTGAGATCGGGGCTCTGCTCGGGCAGGGGCTTGTCGGCGTAGGTCGTCGGCGCCCACCAGCCCAAGGGGTCGGGGTCCTCCCGCTTGTCCGTCGTGCCGAGCACGTCATCGGCCATGGTGAGCACACCCTCCATGATGTGCTCGGCCTGGAGCGGCCCCCAGACGTTGATGTTGGGCTCATAGCCGCCGACGAGCCAGTCTTCAGGGATGAGCAGGTAACCCTCGTGGTCCTGGGAGTAGCCGACGGCCATCGCCATGGTCTGCCCGAGCTCGGCCTCGGCGCGGCGGCGGAACTGCTCGACGAACATGCCCGTCGTCTCGCCGGGGAAGAAGGCGACGAGCCAGTCGTCCTCGACGGCCTCCCCGTCGGGCATGAGGATCGGCAAGGGGCCCATCCGCACGGCCGTCGTGCCCGCCTTGAGGTCTTCTGGCAGGGGGAGCGGGAAGGTGTCGAGCTCCAGCTCAAACACCCCGGCGATGAAGCCCTTGAGGAAGTCCACCCGCACGCAGCCCGAGTAGGGGAACACGTCGGTGCCGACCCCCGCGCCGGGCACGAGCGGCGTCTCCGAGCCGCAGAACGCCGCGCCCGTGGCCGTGCCGAAGTCGTCGATGGGGCTCAGGATCTCGCCGTCGTCGCCGTAGATGATCCCGTCGGATGCGTAGTCGTTGTAGTCGTAGTTGCCGTCGTCATCGATGGTGAACTCGATGGGGGCGTAGGTCCAGTCCACGGCCCCGTCGCGGGTGACGCGGATCTCGTCCCGGGCCTCGCCGATGTGCCGGGAGGCCGTCTCTAGGCGCATGGGCTCGGACGAGGTGGGCGTGCGCTCCCAGAGGTCCATGATGGCGTCTACGGCGTACTCCCCCAGGGTCTCGGCCCGGGCGAAGTCCTCGTCGCTGCCCGCCGGGGAGGCGTCGCCGCCGCCGGTCTGGAGGTGGAAGACCACCGCCGGGGTGTCGAGCTGGTCCTGCACGACGGCCTCGACGCCGCCGGTGGAGTCCGTGGAGTACATCCAGTTGTCCTCGCCCAAGAGCGTGCCGTGCATGCCGAAGGCGAAGACGATGGCGATGGGATCCCCGGTGGCGGCGTCGTCTACGCGGGTGAGGTGCAGGTAGGGATCCTTGTCGTAGCCCGGCTCGACGTCATCCCAGACCGCGAGCGCGTCGTTGTCGCCGCGGCGGTCGCGGTAGACCCGGTCGTTCGGGTCCCAGTCCTTCTGCCAGGCCTGGCCGATGGCGGCGGGGCGCAGGTCGGCGTAGGCCAGAAGCGCCGTGTCCGTGGCGATCTTGGCGTAACGCTGGAAGTTCTCGGGGTTGAACTTGTCGCCGCCCAGGTAGAAGTGGATCTGGTCGGAGTAGTTCGCCGGGCCGTTGTGGGTGTGGCTGGAGCTCATCACCACGCGGCCGTCGAGGTCGAGGCCCGTCGCCTCCTCAAGCTGGTCGGCGATGGTCTGCACGAGGCCGTCGAAGGTGTAGATGGTGTCGGACTTGATGAGCACGAGGTGGTCGCCGCCGATCTCCAGCCACACGACCTTCACCTGGGGTCGGGTGTGCACCCCGGCGCTGCGCATGAAGGACAAGGCGTAGGCCGAGTCGCGGTTGTCGACCTTCGAGGTGCTGCCCAAGGCCTTGCACCGGGAGGAGAAGCCGCCCAAGGGCGTGCCGATGGGGAGATCCAGGCTCGCCTCGGCGGCGCCCGCCCGGGGGGCGCCGAGCGTGATCGGCGGGGAGACCTGTGGCTCAGGGATCTCGGGCCCGCAGGCCGAGGCCATGAGCGCGGCGGCGGGGAACAGGAGCGGGATCAGGCGCATGGAGCTCTCCTCGCGGGGCCAAGGACGATAACCGGTCTCTCCCCCAGATCGGTCAGAAGCGTTTGAAGCCTCCGCCGAACTCCCTGCCTCGCTGCGAGCAGTGCCGTATGCGCCAGCCCTGGTGCTACTGCGCAGAGATCCCCCAGCTCAGCGCCGCGGCGCAGGTGGTCATCCTGCGCCACGTTAAGGAGCGCACCCGCGCCTCAAACAGCGGCCTCATCACCCACCACGCCTTGCCAGGATCCCAGCTCGTCGATCTCGGCGCGCCGGACAGCCCGCCGACGCCGGAGCTCGGCCTCGACGGCGACTGGCTGCTCTTCCCCGGCCCGGTGAACCTGCCCCCGCCCGGGGCCCTGCGCCGCCTGATCGTGCTCGACGGGAGCTGGGGCCAGTGCCGCGGGATGTTTGGTCGAATGACCAAACTACACACCATGCCCCGGCTGAGCCTGCCGCCGCCGACGCGCCCCCCGGCGATGCGTATGCGGGCGCAGCAGCGGGAGGACGGTATGGCGACGATGGAGGCGATCGCCGCGGCGCTCGACGCCTTGGGCGACGCCGAGGCCGCCCAGGGCCTCTACACGCTCTACGACGTCATGGCCCGGCAGCACCTCGCCGCCCGTGGGGGGCCCGCGTCCATCGCGCAGCGCCCGCTCGGGATAGAATCGGCGAGCCTCGACGCTGAACCCGACGAAGATGAAGGCGGTCCTTAGGATGAGCCCGCGCGCCCCTGCCCTCTCCGACCCGCGCCCGGTCCTGGTGACCGGCGCCGCCGGGTTCATCGGTTACCACGTCGCCGAGGCCCTGCTCGCCCGGGGGGAGCGTGTGGTGGGCGTCGACAACATGAACGCCTACTACGACCCCCGGCTCAAGGAGGAGCGCCTCGCGCGCCTCTCGGCCTCGCCGGGCTTTGAGTTCGTCCGCCTCGATCTGGCCGAGCCCGCCCCCACCGCCGCGCTGTTCGCCGCCTGCCGGCCCCAGCGGGTCATCCACCTCGCCGCCCAGGCCGGGGTGCGCTGGTCGGTGAGCCACCCTGAAGACTTCGTGACCGCGAACCTCGTGGCGTTCTTGCAGGTCCTGGAGGGCTGCCGCGCCGTGGGGGTGCAGCACCTCGTCTACGCCTCGTCCAGCTCCGTGTATGGCGACCAGGCCCGCCAGCCGCTCCACGAGGGCTCCGGCGCCGACCACCCGCTCTCGCTCTACGCGGCGACCAAACGCTGCAACGAGCTCATGGCCCACAGCTACGCCCACCTCTTCGGCCTGCCGTCCACGGGCCTGCGCTACTTCTCGGTGTATGGGCCCTATGGCCGCCCAGACATGGCGGTGTACCTCTTCGCCGAGGCCATGCGCGCGGGGCGGCCGATTCAGCTCTTTAACCACGGCGACATGGTGCGGGACTTCACCTACGTCGATGACGTGGTGGCGGGCACCTTGGCCGCCCTCGACCACCCGCCCGCGGCGGGGCCCGCCCCGGAGGACGACGACCCGGCGCGCTCGGCGGCGCCGTTTCGGGTCTACAACCTCGGCGGCGGTAGCCCCCGGCCCCTCGTAGACCTCGTGGACGCCTTGGAGCGGGCCTTGGGCGTCACGGCCATCCGAGAGCTCGTCGGCCCCCAGCCCGCCGACGTGCGGGAGACCCGCGCCGACGTGTCCCGCCTCGCCGACGCCGTGGGCTACGCGCCGTCGGTGCCCCTGGAGGAGGGGGTGCGTCGCTTCGCGGCGTGGTATTTGGGCCGATCGGGGAGGTAAGGGGCGGCGCCGCTACGCGGTCCCCACGATGAGCCCGAAGAACCTGTCAAAGAGCAAGACGAGGCGCGTGAGCACCCGCTGCTTCTTCTCGGCGTGCCCGCCGCCTGCGAAGCGCGACATCGGCGGCAGGATCTCGGTGATGGCGGTCCCGCTCTGCTGAATGACCCCGTCGCGGAAGGCGCGCTCTACGAACGCGCGGGTCTCCGCAGCGCGTAGGCCCTCCTCCTGAATGATGGCCTCCAGCTCGGCGGCCCGCCGAGCGACCACGAACGTTTTCAGTGATCCTTAAGATACAGATGTCGCCCGCAATGGCCCACAATTAAGCGACCCTCTCTACCATCATGCGTCCACTCGAAATGCATTCGAATAGACTCAGTCAACGAATCCGCAGTACCAATCTTTAGGTGGCGCCACATTTCTATAGGCTCACCGAGATATTCAAACGTACGCTCTCGCTTTGCTTTCGAATTCTTCCTGGTCGTCTCCGACTCGTTAGCCGCGAAGCATTTCCCAAACAGCTTAGTCGCCGCAGAGTCGCTTCCGCCACTCTGCAACAATTCATAATATTCTCCACCAAACTTGACCAGCAACCCCCACAACTTCTCTCCCTGCTTAAACTTTGAGGCCGCCTTCGCAGACTCATAGGCGCTTGGCAGCACAACCACTCGCTCACCGAACACCAGTTCGAGCGCACGCAAGCACTGTTCGGGGGAAGGCGATGAGCCAAACACTGCCCGAAGTGCAGATCGTTCCTCTTCTTCAAAATGGCTCTTGGGGGACTTCGACAAATACGCAGATTCATAGGCACGCAGCTTTCCTTGCATCTCCTGCACTTCTTCTTGCAAAAGATCACGTTGTTGCAAATAGCTGTCCGCCTGCTCCGAAACTTTGTAGTACTCTTCTTCTGCTTCCCTCTTTTCCTTTCTTAACTTCTCTACCAGATCAGAAAGTCGCCCCAACCCCTCAAGGCACGACTCGTTTTCGCGCCTCAACATCTCCAAGTCGCTTCGCAGTCCCGGATCATGAGCTTTCAAATCGCGACCTACCCTCCTCCTGGTTTCATCCAATTCATACTCATCAATCATCTGAAAAAACTGCGTCGGAATAATTTCCCGTACAACCATGAGGGCGATCTCGCCAGACAGCATATCAACGGCTGACCGACCATACGACTCAATACGTGTTCTAGTCCACAGTCGATGCCTAAAGGGACTATCGCCTACTGAGATTCCATGCATATAGACGCGCACCGCGCCATCACTCGTTCCAAACTGACTCGAATAGCCCAAGCCACGAAAGGCCCTCGTCATGTCCTGAGCGGCGAATCTACTCTGAGCAACCATTACCCTACACATACCCACGAGTCTCTTTGCCAAGTCTGATGGCGAAACAAGGGGCTGCTCAGTCTCATCGTTACAAGGCGTAACCATCACGATTGGTAATGTCCGTTTTTGGTCAACAATCAAGTATCGGACGGCGTCAGCTGCATCCATTTCAAGCGCAATTGGCTTGGCGTCGCCAACCTCCGCGGGTTCAACATCGTTCCCGTTCGACGCGATGAGGTCTTGCAGCACCTTGGGAGCCCCTGCTCTGGGGGCGAGGTACTGCCCTCGAGGCCCGCTGCGTGCAGTGGCGTGGCGAACTCGTACCATGCCTTGACTGTCAATAAGTTCGACCATGCTCTGCCATAAAACTTCGTGCTTGCTGCTGTCACGATGCATCATGTGCAACAAGAATCGTCCATCAATATCGCGGCTACTGATCC
>JAKLKD010000262.1 GCA_023150845.1 Myxococcota bacterium
CCACTCGGTCCATGGCGTCGAGCGCCCGGCCCGGCTCCCCGGCCTGCTCCAAGGCGAGGCCGAGGTTGTACCAGGCCTGGCAGTAGTTGGGCGCCCGGCGGCTCGCCTCCTCCAGCACGGCCACGGCGCGGTCGAGCTCACCCTCCTGCATCAAGGCGTAGCCGAGGTTGTTGAGGATCTTGGAGGTCTCGCGGTAGCTGAGGTCGTTCAGGGCGACCTCCAGACGCTCGATGGCCTCGTCGTTCCGCCCGGTGCGCTGGAGCATGTAGGCGTAGTTGAGGTTGATCTGGGCGTCCTCGGGGCGGAGGCGTAAGGCGCGCTTGAAGGCGTGCTCGGCCTTCTCCGCCGCGCCGCGGCGCAGGTAGGCCAAGGCCAAGGTGTGCCAGGCGTCGGCGTCGCGGCGGTTGAGCTTGACGGCCTCCTCCAGCACAGGGATGGCCGACTCGGGGTTGTCTTCGGTGAGGTACGCGGCGCCGAGGTCCACCTTGGCCTGGGCCCGAGCGGCGCGGCGCTGGGTGACGCAGCCCGGCCCGGCGCCCACAAAGAGCAGCCCGGCCAGGACGAGCCCGACGACGCGGGGGCTCACAGGTACTTCCCGATGATGAGATCCAGGGCGGCGCGGCGCTCGGCGGGGATGAGGTGCGGCGCGGTCATGATCGCGCCCTTCATCGCCTGGTGCATCGGCGGCGGGCCCTCGTGGGCGGCGATGAGCGGCGCGACCCCGGCGATGATCGCCTTGGCCCGGGCGACGTTCGCCTTGATCACGGCGACGACGGCCTCCACGGTGACGTCGTCGTGGCCTTCGTGCCAGCAGTCGTAGTCCGTAGACATCGCGACGGTGGCGTAGGAGATCTCCGCCTCCCGGGCGAGCTTGGCCTCGGTGAGGTTCGTCATGCCGATGACGTGGGCGCCCCAGGAGCGGTAGAGGTTCGACTCCGCCCGGGTGGAGAACTGCGGGCCCTCCATACAGACATAGACGCCGCCGTCGTGGGTGACGGCCCCGGCCGCCTGGGCCGCCTGCACCAGATAGCCGCGGAGCACGCCGCAGACGGGATCCCCGAAGGCGATGTGCGCGACGATGCCCTGCTCGTAGAAGGTGACCGCGCGCTGGCTCTTGGTGCGGTCGATGAACTGGTCAATGATGACCATGTGGCCCGGGGCGATGTCCTCACGCAAGGAGCCCACGGCGGAGATGCTCACGATCCAGCCCACGCCGAGCTTCTTCATGCCGTAGATGTTGGCGCGGTAGTTGACCTCGGAGGGGTTCAGCCGGTGCCCGCGCCCATGCCGGGGCAAAAACACGAGCTCGATGCCGCCCAGGCGCCCGATGACGTAGGTGTCCGACGGATCCCCAAACGGCGTGTCGATCCGGTACTCACGGATGTCCGTGAGGCCCTCGATCTCGTAGAGGCCGCTGCCGCCGATGACGCCGATGCGTGTGGTCATGTGTCGCTCCTCTTGAACGGGCCGCCTGCAGGCGGGAGCCCGCGGGATGTCGCGTGAAGTCTACCCTAGGGCGGCCTCGGGGATCTGCTCCCCGAGCGTCGCTTTTCCGAGCTGGCCGCAGGCCGCGGAGATGTCCGTGCCGCGGGTGTGGCGCACCGAGGTCTGCACGCCCCGGGTGACGAGGTAATGTTGCCACTCCCGCACCCGCTCGGCGCTGGGGCGGCGGATCTCGCGGTCGGGGTTCTCGTTGTAGGGGATGAGGTTCACCTTGCTCGGCAGGCCGTCCATGAGGCGCCAGAGCCGCTCCAGGTCGTCATCGGAGGTGTTGAAGCCCTCCATCATGACGTACTCGTAGGTGATACGTTTGCTGTGCGCCAGGGGAAGCTCGCGGCAGGCGCGCATCAGCTCGTCCAGCGAGTAACGCCGGGTGATCGGCATGATCTGGCGGCGCTGCTCCTCCGTCGTGGCGTTGAGCGAGACGGCGAAGCTCACCGGGCTCAAGGCGGCGAGGCGGCGGAGCTGGGGCACGAGGCCGACGGTCGAGACGGTGACCTTGCGGTGGGAGAAGTTGAAGGCCGCGTCGTCAAAGAGCGTGCCCAAGGCCACGATGAGGTTGTCGAGGTTGTGGAGCGGCTCGCCCATGCCCATGAACACGAGGTTCGTGATGCGCTGGCCGGGCTGGAGCTGCTCCCGCACCTGCTGCACTTGGCTCAGGATCTCCGAGGGCCGGAGGTTGCGCTTGAGGCCGAGATCGCCGGTCAGGCAGAAGCGGCAGGCCATGGCGCAGCCCACCTGGGACGAGAGGCACAAGGTCAGGCGCGGCCGACCCCGGGCGGGCATCGAGTCGGGGATGAGCACGGACTCAATCTGACCGCCTTCGGGCAAGGACCACACAAACTTGCGGGTGCCGTCGTGGCTGTCGAGCACGAAGGCCGGGGTGAGCCGCAGGAGCGTCGCGCGCTCGACGAGGGCCGCGCGTAAGGCCCGGGTGACCCCGGTGAGCTCGCGGAGGTCCTTGAGGTCGGCGAGGTAGAGCTGACGCCAGATGACCCCGGCGTTGTGGTCTGAGCCGCCCAGTGCGCGCACGAGCTCACAGAGCCCCTGAAAAGACAAGGACTTGAGGTCGATCTTGCCGTCGGGGGCATTCACCGTCATCGCCGCTCGTTGCCGTCGCCTGTCGGGGGCGCAGACCTTTGAGCTTAACGCGCCGCGCGGGCCTTCGCACCCTTGCCGCCGGGCGTCACCCCCGAGGCGATGAGCGCGCGGATTCGCCCGCTGAGCTCGGTGAAGCGCTCGGTGCCCGCCACCTCGGTGACCGCGGTGTGCACCGCCCAAGGGTGGGCCACGAGGCAGCAGAAGCGCCGGGCGCGGGTCATCGCCGTGTACAAGAGCGCCCGGCGGAGCATGACGTGGTGCGCGGTGTGTAGCACCAAGACCGCGGCGGGGTACTCACTTCCTTGGCTCTTGTGGATGGAGATCGCCCAGGCGTGGTCGAGGTTGTGCAGGGCCTCGCCGGAGAGCCGCAGAGTGCGCCCGTCAAAATCGACGCTCACCACGCCGTCACCGGCGGCGACCACCCGGCCCACGTCGCCGTTGAACACGTCCGACTCGTAGTCGTTACGCACCTGCATCACCCGGTCATGCACCCGGAAGACCCGCTCGCCGACCTTCACTGAAGGCCCCTCGGGGTTCAACAGCGCCTGGAGCCGGACGTTGAGCGACATCGTGCCCAGGGGCCCGCGCCGCATCGGGGTGAGCACCTGCACGTCCGCCCGGGGGTCAAAGCCACGCCCTGGAAGCCGCTTTAAGAGGATCTCGTCGAGCGCTTGGAGCAGCTCCTCGGGCTCACGGCGGGGCACCACGAAGAAGTCCGGGCGCTCCAGAGGCTCGACCTCCTTCTCGGCGCTGAGGGGGTCCTCGCCGCGCAAGACCCGGTGGGCGTTCTGCACGATGCCCGAGCCCGCGGCCTGGCGGTAGACCTGGCGTAAGCTCACGACGGGCACGGCGCCGGAGTCGATGAGGTCGCGGAGGCACTGGCCCGCGCCGACGGAGGGGAGCTGGTCCGCGTCGCCGACGAGCACGAGCCGCGCGCCCTCGGGGAGCGCCTGGAGCAAGGCGTCGAGGAGCGCGAGGTCCACCATCGAGGCCTCATCGACGAGCACACCGTCGAGCTCCAGCGGGTTTGTGGCGTCGTGCTCAAAGCCCCCGGCCTGCATCGAGTAGCGCAGGAGCCGGTGGAGCGTCTTGCCCTCCTGGCCGCAGCTCTCCGAGAGCCGCCGCGCGGCCCGGCCCGTCGGCGCCGCCAAGGCCCAGGTCTCCCGGCGCAGGGCCGCCGCGGTCATCAACACCCGCACGATGGTCGTCTTGCCCGTGCCCGGCCCGCCGGTGATGACACACATGCCGCGCTCAAGGCCCATCGCCACGGCCCGGCGCTGCTCGTCGTTCAGCGAGAGGCCCACCTTCTCTTCAGCGGCGCGCACGGCCTCCTCGCTGGCGTCCTGGCCGCCGATTCGGGCGACGACGGCGTCGGCGACGCGCTGCTCCCGGCGATCGGTGACCCCGCGGTAGACCGGGCGGCTCCCGGTGAGCGCGGACTCCCGCAGCACCACCTTTCGCTCCAGGAGCAAGGGGCCGAGGGCCTCAGCCAAGGTCTCCGGGCGCACGCCGACGGCCTCACCCCGGCGCAGCAGCTCGGCCTCGGGCAGAAAGCAGTGCCCCTCCCCCTCCCCTTCGCCAAGCAGCCACTGCACCGCGGCGCGGGCCCGGCGGGGGTCGTCTTCAGCGATGCCGAGCCCTCGGGCGATCTGGTCGGCGGTCTTAAACGCGACGCCGGGGATGTCGGCGGCGAGGCGGTAGGGGTCGCCGCGCAGGATGCTCGCGGCCTCGTCGCCGTACTTCGCGAGCACCCGGCGGGTCACCGCGGCGCCGAGGCCATAACCCCGCAGCATCACCGCCACCTCACGGTCGCGGCGGTCGCGGTCGTAGTGCTGGATGATCTCGTCGCGCTTCTTCTCGCCGATGCCCTCGACCTCGGTGAGCCGCTCCGGCGCGCTCTCCAAGACCCGCAGGGTCTCCAGGCCGAAGTGGTTGATCAGGCGCTCGGCGAGCTTGGGGCCGATGCCGCGCACCTCGCCGGAGCTGAGGTACCGGGCGAGTCCCGCCGTCGTGCGGGGGTCCTGCACGAGCACCGTCTCGGCGTTGAACCGGCGGCCGAAGCGCGCGTGGCTCGACCAGCGGCCCTCCAGGGTGAGGTGCACGCCGGGGCTTAAGTGCCCCAGCGCGCCGACCACGGTGACAGGGGCCCCCTCGTCGGTGGGGGCGACCCTCACGACGGCCCAGGCCCCATCATCGGCCTGGTAGGTGACCTCCACCAGCTCACCTTCAAGGCGCTCCCGCGCGCTCAACGCGCGTAGACCTCGTAGTGCTCCTGGTGGAAGTGGGCCAAGGCGCGCACGACGAGGCGTTTGCCGAGCTCACGCTCGACCTGCTCCAAGGAGTCCATCTCGTCGGTGTAGAGCATGTCGGCCACGGCCGGGCTCACGTTGACGTAGATGTTCTCCTTCTTGGGGGAGCGCCCCGCCTCACGCTGCACCTCGCGGAAGATCTCGAAGCAGATCGTCTCGCGGCTGCGAACGTGGCCGTTGCCTTGGCACACCGGGCAGGGCTCGGTGATGAAGCGGGTGAGGTCCTCCTGCACACGCTTACGGGTCATCTCGACGAGGCCCAGCTCGCTGATCTTGAGGACGTTGGTGCGCGCCTTGTCGCGCTTCACCTCCTCCTCCAAGGCCTTGTAGACCTTGTCGCGGTTGGACTCTTTGTCCATGTCGATGAAGTCGATGATGATGATGCCGCCGATGTTCCTCAGCCGGAGCTGGTAGACGATCTCTTTGGCGGCCTCCAGGTTGATCTTCGTGGTGGTGTCCTCCAACGAGGTGTTCCCCACGAACTTCCCGGAGTTGACGTCGATGGCGGTGAGCGCCTCGGTCTGGTCGATGATGAGGTAGCCACCGCTCTTGAGCCAGACCTTGCGGCCCAAGGAGCGCATGATCTCCGTCTCGACGCCGTACACGTCAAACACCGGATCTTTGCCCCGATAGAGGTGCACCCGGTCCTTGAAGTTGGGCATGAAGTCGGACATGAACGCCTGCACCTCGTCGAAGGCGGCGCGGTCGTCCAGGATGACGCGGTCGATCTGCTCGGTGAGGCCGTCGCGCAAGAAGCGGATGACGAGGTTGTAGTCCTGGTGGAGCAGGCTCGGCGGCTTCTTCGCCGCGGCGGCGGCCTTGATCTTCTCCCAGGTGCGCAGGAGGTAGTCCATGTCCTGCTGGAGGATCTCCTCCGGCTGGCTCGCGCAGACCGTACGCACGATGAAGCCCGCGCCTTTGGGGCGGTGGCGCTCGACGAAGTCCCGGAGGCGGCGGCGCTCCTTGTCCTTCTCGATGCGGCGGGAGATGCCGACGTGCTCCACCGTCGGCATGTAGACGATGTACCGGCCCGGCAGGGTGATGTGGGTGGTGAGCCGGGCGCCTTTGGTGCCGATGGGGTCCTTCGCGACCTGCACGACGATCTCTTGGCCCTCCTTCAAGAGGTCCTGGATCGCGGGCTGGCCCGCCCGGGGCTGGGCGCGCGGAATCTCCTCCACGACCGTCTCGTCCGGCGTGGTGGGCGTGGCGTCTTTGTGCAGCTCCAAGAACTCGGGGAAGATGTCGCCGACGTAGAGGAAGGCCGCGCGCTCCAAGCCGATGTCGACGAACGCGGCCTGCATCCCCGGGAGAACCCGCACCACCTTGCCCTTGTACACGTTGCCGACGGTGCCGCGCTCACGGCCTCGGTCAATGTGCAGCTCAGCAAGCTGGCTGTTCTCAATCAGGGCGACCCGAGTCTCCTTACCAGTGACGTTGACGATGATCTCTGCGGGCACGGAACACTCCAGGCGAGCCGGGAGGCCTCAACCCGCGACCGCGCCCGTGGTGGGCCGGCGCGCAGGGGGGCCATCGTTGGCTCAGAAAAAGGGAATAGACCTCGGCCGCGGAGCGAGCGTGGCCCGCGCGGTGCGTCGGTCAGGGGGACTCGGGGCGATGCGGCGCCGAGGGAGGCAGTACCCTGCATGCAGGACCTTGCCGGTAGAGTTGAGAAGAAGAGAGAAATCTTCCTTCACACACGCGCAAGGCGGTGTCAACCGGGGCCTCAGGTCGAGCCGTCGAAGCGGCGAAGAAGCGCCCATTTCAGGTAGCGCCCCTCGGGGTGCTCCACGGCGACGGGGTGGTCCGCTGGCGCTTCAGACCGCTCGATCCACGCCCAACGACCGGCCTTTCGTAAGCCGTCGCGCACCGCCTCCTCCCAGCGGGCGCCGGAGAGCCGCGCGGTGCAAGAGGCCGTGGCGAAGAGGCCGTCCCGGCGCACCCACATCGCCACGCGGCCGTTGAGATCGCGGTAGGCCTTGCGCGCCCCGGCGTCGTCGTCCTTCTCTTTGGCGAGGCTCGGGGGATCACAGATGAGCAGGTCGGGCCGGGCGCTCGGCTCCCACTTGAAGGCGTCGGCGCGCTCGAATGCGTGCTGGCCGGGATCGAGGCCGTTGAGGCGGAAGTTCTCCTTCGCGTCCTCCAAGGCCGGCCCGGCGATGTCGACGGTGGTCACCCGGCGCGCGCCCCCCGCGGCGGCGAAGACCGAGAAGCCGCCGGTGTACCCGAAGAGGTTCACCACCTCCCGGCCCCGGCTCAGCTCCCCCACACGGCGGCGGTGCTCCCGCTGATCGAGGAAGAGGCCCGTCTTCTGGCCCTCGTAGGGGCGCACGACAAAACGGAGGCCACGCTCCGTCGCGACGAGCGCCCGGGGGGTCTCCGGCCCGCGCAGGGTGACACCGCCGCCCTGCTCACCGTCCACGAGGCCCACGCCGAGGCGGCGGAACACCGTCTTCGCCCAGCCCAGGCCCAGGATCGCCTCGGCCAGATCGTCGAGCATCGGCTCCCAGGCGCGGGAGTAGAGGCGCAGCACGGCGAGGTCGGCGTAGCGGTCCACCACGACGCCAGGGAGCTGGTCCCCCTCGCCGTTCACCACGCGGTAACAGTCCGTGTCGCCGAGGCCGAGGCCCGCGCGCAGGCGATCGCTGCGGGTGATGCGCTCGGTGACGAGCGCCGCGGGCTCCCGGGCGCTGCGGGCGAGCACCCGCACGGGGATCGCCCCCTCGTCGTAGAGCCCGAAGGCGACCACACGCCCCTTGCCGTCGGTGAGCTCCACCCACTCGCCCACCTTGGCGCGGCCCTCGACGCCGCCCTTCCAGACCCAAGGATGCCCGCGGCCCACGGGGCCGAGGGTGTCGTCGGTGAGGCGGAGGCGGGTGTACATCGGCGGCTCGGGGCAGGCGGGGTGCTCCGGTATCCGGCGGCGGATCGCTCCACCAACAGAAAGCGACAAGCCATGAATAGCCGCGACCGCTCCGCCGTCGTGGCGGCCAGAACGGAGGACAACACCATGCGCCGCGAAGCCTTCCTGATGGCCCTCACCCTCACCCTCTCCAGCGGCTGCGTCGTCGTCGCCGACGAC
>JAKLKD010000263.1 GCA_023150845.1 Myxococcota bacterium
GGAGAGCGGGTGTGGGTCAGCCCTGGGCCGCTGCGCCGCCCCGCCGCCGCCCTCGCCGCGTCTTTGGGCGCGGTGTGGCTCGACGGGGACGCCCCCGAGGACGGCCTCATCGACGTGTTGATCACCGATCCCGCCGGGCCGCCCCTGGAGGGCCTGCTCGACGCCGTGGCCGAGGGCGGCCGCGTCGTGCTCGTGAGCGAGGCGGAGCCCGAGGTCCCCGTCAGCGCCCTGCGCCGCGGGGTGAGCCTCAGCGTCGTGCGGCCCCAGCGCCGCCTCACCCAGCGCCCGGACCTCGCCGACCGGGCCCTCTCCACCTGGGCCGCCCTCCACCCCGCGCCGGAGACGGTCCAGCCCTGGACGTTCAGCGAGATTGAGGCCGCCCTGCAGGCGCCCTCCGGCGGTCGCTGCCTCGTCCCCGACCCTAGGCCGAGGGTCATCCGCCGCCCCCGGGCCGCCCGCCCGAGGACCGACGGCGTCGTGCTCATCACCGGGGGCCTGGGCGCCTTGGGCCTCGCCGCCGCCCGCTGGCTCGCCAGCCGGGGGGTGCGCAACTTCGCTTTGGTGGGGCGCGGGGCGCCGAGCGCCGCGGCCTCCGAGGAGCTCGCCGCCTTGGCCGCCTCGGGGGCCGAGGTGACCGTTCACCGCTGCGACGTCGCCGACCGCGAGGCGCTCCAGGCGCTCTTGGCGTCGATCACGGCGACGCGGCCTCTGCGTGGGGTGGTTCACGCCGCCGGTGTGCTCGACGACGCGCTCTTGGCCGACCAGTCCCTCGCCCGGCTGGAGGCCGTCGCCCGGCCCAAGGTCGTCGGCGCCTGGAACCTGCACACCTTGACCCTGGGAATGGACCTCGACCTCTTCGTGCTCTACAGCTCGGCGGCGGCGGTCCTGGGCAGCCCGGCGCAGGCGAACTACGTCGCGGCGAACGCCGTCCTCGACGCCTTGGCCCGCCATCGTCACCACCTGGGGCTGCCCGGCCTCGCCTTGGGCTGGGGCGCCTTCGCCGACGCGGGCCTCGCCGCCGCCGGGGCCGCCGAGCTGGAGGCGCGCGGCCTGGGCCTGCTCACCCGCGCCAAGGTGGAGCCGTGGATGGAGCGCCTCTTAGGCAGCGCCGCGCCCGCCCTCACCCCCTGCCCGCTGAGCCCCCGGCGGCTGTTTGAGGCGAGCCCGGCGCTCGCGGCCTGGCCCTACCTCAGCCGCCTGCACGACGCGCCCGGCGACGCCCCCCGGTCCGCCGCCTGGGCCGAGGCCCTCGCCGGTCTCCAGGGGGAGGCCCTCGGCCAGCGGGTGCTCACCCTCGTGATGACCAGCCTGGGCCAGGTGCTCCGCGCCGACCCCGCCCGCCTCGACCCCCACGCGCCGTTTAAGCAGCTCGGCGTCGACAGCCTGCTCGGCCTGGAGCTGCGCGGGCGGATCGAGGGCGGCGCCGGGGTCTCCTTGCCCACGACGGCGGTGTGGACCTGGCCGAGCCCCGCGGCCCTGGCGGCCGAGGTCACCCGGCTCATCTCGCCGAGCCTCCCGCCGACGCCCGCCGCCCCAGAGCCCGACGCCGCACGTTTTGAGGCCCTCGACGACGAGGCCCTGCTCGCCGCGGCCCTGGCCCGCCTCGATGACCTCCCCGATGACCCCTACGAAGGAGCCTGACCCATGTCCAAAGAGCACGTTCAACGTGTCGTTCTCAGCCACCTGCACCGCCTCATCCCCGAGACCGCCGCCGCGCCGGTGAACCTCGACGCGCCGCTCAACGAGCTGGGCGTCGACAGCCTCGACCTCCTCGACGTGACCTCTCAGGCGATGATGGAGCTCGGCGTCAAGCTGCCGCGGTCTGAGGTGAGCGGCATCAAGCGCCTCCAGGACATCATCGACGCCTTGGACCGCGCCCGCGCCGCCCAGGAGACCCCCGCCCCATGACCCCGCTGAGCGCCGCTGAAGAGGCCGAGGCCACCCTGCGCCGCGCCCGCCGGGGGCCCCTGTGGTCGCCGGGCCCGGACACCCGCGCCGTGGCGCCGGGGGAGCTGCCCCTTCACGGGCTCTTGCCCCACCGGCCGCCGTTTTTGCTGATCGACGCCGTGACCGCCATCGACCTCACCCAAGGCGCCATCGCCGGGCGCCGTGTCTTGGCCGCGGACGACCCGGTCTTCGCTGGGCACTTTCCAGACCACCCGGTCTACCCCGGCGTGCTGCTCGTCGAGGCCATCGCCCAGCTCCTCGCCTGCCTCGGCCCCCTGAGCGACGGCGGCGGCGCCCGCCTGGCCTTGGCGACCTCGGCCCGGGCCGTGTTCTTGCGCCCCGCCCGCCCCGGGGACACCTTGACCTTACTCGGCCAGCGCCTCGGCGGGGGCCTCGTGCAGCGCGGCGTCGGGCAGGCCCTCGTCGGCGAGCAGGTCTGCGCCGCGGTGATCATGGAGGCCGCCGATGTCGGCTGAGCGGGTGGTGGTCTCGGGGATGGCGCTGCACACGCCGCTCTCGAACGAGCTGATGGGCAACCTGGCGGCGGTCATGGCCGGGCGCTCGGCGATCACGCCTTGGCGCTCCGTTCACACCTCGCGGATCTACAGCAAGATCGGCGGCGACCTCGGCGACGTGGACCTCGGCCCCGCCCTCGCCGAGCTCTCTCACCGCCTCCCGCCGGGGATCAGCGCCCGGCTGCAGCGCCTCGCCCGGCGCCTGCCCCACATGCCGACCTTGGGCCTCTTGAGCGTGGCCCAGGCCGCGCTCGACGCGGGGCTAGAGGAGGATGAAGCGGCGGAGGCCCACGTGCTCGTCGCCGGGGGGAACCTCTCGGATCGCCTCACCGACGAGGGCTTCGCCCGCTTCGCCGCCACCCGGGGCGACATCGAGGCCAGCCACGAGCTGTACTCCTTGGACAGCACCCTGGCGGCCTGCGTCTCGGAGCTCCTGGGGAGCCGAGGCCCGGCCTACGTCATCAACGGGGCCTGCGCGTCAGGGAACCTCGCCTTGCTCGCCGGGCTCCGCGAGCTACGCCGCCACGACGCGAAGCGGGTGATCGTGCTCGCGCCGCCGACGGACATGTCGCCCCGGGGCCTCCACGGCTTCGCGCTCCTCGGGGCCTTGGCCATCCACAACTACCAAGACGAGCCCAACCGGGCCAGCCGCCCCTGGGACCGCGACCGCGAGGGCTTTGTGCCCGCCCACGGCTGCGGCGTGATTGTGCTGGAGCCCGCGTCCTTGGCCACCGCCCGGGGCGCCCGGGCCTGGGCCGAGCTGTGTGGGGTGGGCGTCACCTCCGACGCCAACCACCTCACCTTGCCCAACGAGGAGGGCCAGGCCCGGGCGATCACCCTCGCGCTCAAGCGCGGCGGCGTGGCCGTCGAGGAGCTCGACCTCGTGAGCGCCCACGCCACCTCCACCCCCGCCGGGGACCTCGTGGAGCTCGCCGCCCTGCGCGCGGCCTTGGGCCCCCACGCCGAGCGGGTGAAGATCAACGCGCCCAAGTCCATGCTCGGCCACACGATGAACGCCTCCGCCATCGTCGAGGGGGTGCTCGCCGTGCTCCAGATGAACGCTGACACCGTGCATGGATCTCTGAACATCGACAACCTCGACCCCGCCGTGGACCTCGACGTCTGCGCCAAGGGCCCCGCCCGCCTCGCCGTGGGGGCCCTGCTGAACAACGCCTTCGGCTTCGGCGGCCACAACACCGCCAGCGTGTTCCGGAGGATCCCATGAGGATCGCAATCACCGGCGTAGCGATGATCACGCCTTTGGGTGACGACGCCGACGCCGTGCTCGACGAGATGATCGCCGGTCGTGTGGGCGTCGGGCGCTTCGCCAACCTCAGCCCAACGCCCCACGGCGCCGCCGTCGGCGGGGACCTCAGCGCCTACGACGTGCCCGGCCGGGTCGCGGCGCTGCGGGCCTCCTTGCCCAGAGACGTCGGCGAGCGCCTCTCCCGCCTCGTGCGGCGCTCGCCCTGGAGCGTCGGCCTCACGCTGCTCGTCACCGCCGACGCCGCGCTCCGCGCCGGGCTGTTCGAGCGCCGCGTCGCCCCCGAGGACCTCGCGGTCATCGGCGCCGGGAACAACCTCGGCGCCCGCTACGGCGAGGAGGGCAACGCCCGCTTCACGAAGGAGCCCGACTACATCGACGCGCTCCAGGCCGTACACATGCTCGACTCGAACCACGCGGCGAGCGCCTCGGAGCTGCTCGGGTCGAAGGGCGCCTTGCTCACCGTCGGGGCGGCCTGCGCCAGCGGCAACCTCGGCCTGCGCGCCGCCGTAGACGAGCTTCACGACGGCGCCGCCGCCGCGGTGGTGGTCGCGCCGGTCTACGACTACGCGGCGACCTCGCTGGAGGCCCTGGGCGCGATGGGCGCCACGACGGAGTCCCGGGACGCCGCGGCGGCGAGCCGCCCCTTCGACGAGGCCCGGGACGGCTTCGTGCCCTCCCACGGCGCCGCCGCCGTCGTCTTGGAGCCCCTCGACGCCGCCTTGGCCCGGGGGGCGCGGCCCCAGGCGGAGCTGCGCGCCGTCGAGGCCAGCTCCGACGCCTGCCACCGCCCGCCCAAGCCCGACCCCGAGGAGCAGGCCCGGCTGTTCCTCCGGGCCTTGGCGCGGGGTGGGCACGGCGTCGAGGAGCTTGACCTCGTGAGCGCCCACGCCGCCTCCACCCCCGCCGGGGATCTCGCTGAAGGCCAGGCCCTCGCCCGGGCGCTCGGCGACGCCGCGGGGCGGGCCCTGGTGAACGCCCCCAAAGGCGCCTTGGGCCACACGGGCAGCGCGGCGTCCCTCATTCAGCTCGGCCTCATCGTCGCCCAGCTCCGCCGGGGCCTCACCCACGGCACCCGGAACCTCCAAGCGCCCGACCCGCGCATCCCGCTGCGGTTCGCTGACGCCGGGCCCCAAACGCTGACGCTGGCCCTGAACAACGCCTTCGGCCTCGCCGGGCTCAACTGCGTGAGCGTCGTGCGCCGCTGGGACCCCGAGGATCAGAGCTCGGGGTAAGCCGCGTAGAGCGCCGCGAGGTCGGCCCGCACCCGCTCCTCGGTGAGCCCGTACTGCGCCAAGGTGTAGCGGTGCTGGCTCTTGTGGCCGCGCTGCTTGGGGGCCAGCTCGGCGAGGAGCTCCGGCGCCTCGGGCAGCTCCGCGAAGCGCAGGACCTCCCGCATCACCCCCTCGGGATCGGCGACGAGGCGGCGGTAAGGCACGACCAGCGCCCGCTCCGGGGGCAAGAGCCCGGCCTCACGCCAATGCACGAGGCCCATCAACATGCGCTGGCTCGCCTGGTAGAGGTGCTCGTAGTACCGGGCGAGCTGGGCCTCGGTGGGGTTGTGCAGGGTGCGGATGCGCGGCAGCCACATGTGCTCGGCCAAGGACATCGTCGAGGGGATGACCTCCAGGGGATCCCGCAGGAGCACGATCATCTTCGCGTCGGGCTGCCGGGCGAGGGCCTGGGGCATCGCCGCGGTGACCACGGAGGTCTTCACCAAGGCGCGGGGGCGGCGCCGGGCGACGACATTCCGGCGCATCGCCCGCTCCAAGAGCCCGATGAGGCGCTCGGCGAGGGCCGCGCTGGCGACGGGGTCGAGGACCCGCCGGGGGAACTCCTCAGTCCAGGCGCCGATGGCGACCTCGTAGAGCGGGCCGTCGAGGTGGTTCAGCAGGAGCCCGGCGTCGTCGGTGTCGGCCAAGGTGAAGCCGAGCTCGTGGATGTCATGGCGGCCCGGCGGCGGCGGCAGGCGCGGCGCGGCCCAGGTGACGAGGGGGTCCAGCGCCCGGCGCAGGCTCACCGGGGGCAGCAGGAACTCCCAGAACAGCGACGGGGCGAGGTCGGGGTGCCGGGCGAGCAGGCGGTGCATCAGGGTGGTGCCGCTGCGAGGGTGTCCCAGAACGTAGACCGGGCGGTCTAGTGGCGTCGTGTCGAGGCCGGGGAAGAGCGCGCGGTCGAGGAGGTGGCCCAGGGCGTTGATCGCGAGGCGCGGGGCCTGGAGCACAAACGGCAGCCAGTGTTTGGCCGTCGGGCCGAAGGTCTTGTCGAGGGAGGCGACGGCCTCGCTGGGGCTCGGCATCGATCAGGCTCCGTGAGGGGCGCGGATGGTCTGGAGCAGAGGTACCGCCAGGGCCCGGGCGCTCGTGGCCTCCAAGAGCGCCGACATCGGCAGGCGCACCCCGAGCTCCGCGTGGAGCGTGCTGAGCAGCTCCATCGCGGTCAAGGAGTCTACGCCTAAGGAGGCGATGGGCGCGTCAAGATCGACGGCGCCGCCCCGGCTGAGGCCGCTGAGGTGGTGGCGCAGGCGATCGCAGAGCAGGGCGAGGGCCTCGTCGTCGGGGAGCGCGGCGATGGCGGCGGCGAGGCCACGCCGGGGCGGCGGGGCCGGAGGGGCCCAGAACGACCAGGCGGGCTCGTCGGGTCGGGCCTTCAGCGGGTCGCGCAGGCGCAGGCCCGAGGGGGCGTCGAGGCAGCGGAGCGCGCCGCGAAGGGCGGCTTGGGCCCGTGACGAGGGCTCAAGGCCGCGCAAGGCCCAGCCCCCGCAGGCCTCGACGACGGCCTCCAGGAGCCCCGCGGCGGCGGCGTCCCCCGGCGTGTCTTCACCCAGCGTGAGGGCGACGAGGCGCGCGGCGGGGGTCTCGGTGAGCGCGGCGAGGCGCGCGGCGACGACCGCCAGGGGATCCCCGCCGCCCTCGACGTGCAGGCGAGCCTGGGCGTCAGCGGCGGACGGGGCCAAGGCGCCGCCGAGGCCGACGAGGGCCGCTTCAGCCTCAGCCTGGAGCGCCGCCGTCGAGGCCGTGACCCACCAGGGCCCGCCGAGGGTGGGGTCGCCCGGGGCGAGGGCCAGGGGGGCGTCGCCGAGGGTGACCTCGTCGGCGCGGCGGGCCCCGGGCGCCGTCGCGGGGCGGCTCGTCGTGGTCAGCGTCAGCGTTGACGCCGCCGCGTCAGCGAAGCTCGGGCCCGGCGTGAGGCTCGCCGGGTGAACCCGCAGCGTCGTGAACGGGCCCTCCGCCGGGGCGTCGCCGCCAAGGCCGACGATCGTCGCCCCGGGGCGTAAGGCGCGGCGCCACCCCTCGGGGATCGGCCCCGGGCCGACGTTCACCAGCCAGCGCGGCGCGGCGTCGGGGGGCGGGGCGTCGTCGTCGGTCCAGACCTTGACCCCGGCGGCCTCGGCGCGCTGGATGAGGGCCTGCCCAGCGGGGGCCCTAACGCCGAGCACCACCCCGGGCGACTCTGGGCCCCAGGCCAAGGCGGAGACGGCGCGCTCGGCGAGCCAGGCGCCGAGGACCGCCGCCGGGGAGCACGCCGCGGGGCGCAGGGCCGAGGCGGGCGCCGAGACCCGGCCGAGGGCCAGCCCGTCGAGCACCCCCACGACGGCCTCGCCGCTCGACGCCAAGACGCCGCTCACCACGGCGCGCTCGCCGAGGGGCGCCAAAGACACCACCCGCAGCGCCAGCTCCCCGTCCGCCGGGGCCGACGGCGGCTGGGCCCACAGCGACCAGCCCTCCCCCTCGGGGCGCAGGGTCGCCGCGCCGTCGCCCAACGAGACGAGGCGCTCCTCGGGCCCTGGCGCCCGGCCGACCCGCTCGGCCCGAGACGCCTGACGGGAGCGGCCTCGGAGCCACACCCCACGCTCATCAGCCCCGGCGATCAGCTCCTCGGCGAGGGCCGCGACCTCGTCCGACGGCGACTCCCCGCCGAGGATCACCGCCCCCGCCCGCAGGCCCGGCAGCCGCTCCCGCAGGGCGCCCGTGGCCTCGACGAGGGCGCGCTGGGCGACGGCGTCGGGCTGGGTAACGACGGTGAGCCGGGCGGGGCTCGGCGAGGCGGCGAGGGCCTCGGCGAGGGTGAGGAGGGCCTGGACGGCCCCGGGCGCGTCGGAGAGCCCCGCGGCGCCGAGGCCCCAGAGGCTCACCACGCCGTCGATGGGGCGGCTCGCCGTGACCCGGCTGAGCGCGGCCCGCAGCGCGGCGCCGTC
>JAKLKD010000264.1 GCA_023150845.1 Myxococcota bacterium
CGCCCGTGGAGCCGCCCGTCGCCGCGCCGCCTGTGGTGGCGCCGCCGGTCGTCGCGCCGCCGACGCCGCCCGTCGTCGAGCCTGAGCCCGCCGCCCAGCCCATGACGAACCCCGCCCAGGCCCCGGCGGCCCTCTTAATCTCGTCCAACAGCCGCGGCGTCGTCTACATCGACAGAGTGAAGAGGGGCTCGGTGAAGCCCGGGGAGCCCCTCAGGGTCGACGTGCAGACCGGCCGCCTGGAGGTGAGGTTCGTGCGCTCCGGCGGCAACGCCCGCACCGAGGTCGTGAACGTGAGCGAAGGGGACGTCTTCGAGCTCAAGTTCTGAGCGGCGGCCAGTCTCGCGGGGCCCCGCGTTCGAGCAGGGCCCCTAGCGAGCGCTTAGGCGGGCTTCACCCGCTCGCCGAAGATCGCCGTGCCGACCCGCACCAGGGTCGCGCCGCGCCGGATCGCCTCCTCAAAGTCATGGCTCATGCCCATGCTCAGCTCGGTGAGCGGTAGGCCCCGGGCGCGCCCTTCGGCGGCGAGGGACGCCAAGGTGTCGAAGTACACCGCGGCCTGCTCGGGGCGCTCGACGGCGGGGGGGATGGTCATGAGCCCCCGCAGCGCGACGTTGGGCGCGGCCATGACCTCGGCGCAGACGTCGAGGGCCTCGGCGACGCCCACGCCGGACTTGCTCTGCTCATCACCGACGTTCACCTGCACGAGCACCCCTTGGGGCACCCCCGGCGCGGCGCGGCGGCCGAGCTCGGCGGCGAGCCGGGCGCTGTCGACGGTGTGCACGAGGGCCGCCCGGGGCACGACGTACTTGGCCTTGTTGCTCTGCAGGTGGCCGATGAAGTGCCAGACCACGCCCGGCGGCAGGCGCCCGTCCAGCGCGGCGGCCTTGTCCCGCAGCTCCTGGGCGTAGTTCTCGCCGAAGTGGAGCTGCCCCGCCGCCGCGGCCTCCAGCAGCTCTTCCGGCGGGCGGGTCTTGGAGACGGCGATGAGCTGCACGCCGCGCGGGTCGCGGCCCGCCTGCTCACAGGCGCGTTGAACTCGGTCTTGCACCACGGCGAGGCGCTGGGCGAGGGTCATCATGACGTCTTGGCCTCCATCGAGAAGGGCGCGGGCAGCCCGTGGCGCGCGAGCTCATCGAGCAGCTCCGCCAGCGGAAGCCCCACCACATTAGAGTAGCTGCCGTCGATGGACTTTACCAAGAACCCGCCGACCCCTTGGATGCCGTAGGCGCCGGCCTTGTCCATGGGCTCCCCCGTGGCGACGTAGCCGCGGATCTCGGCCTCGCTGAGCGCACGAAAGCGCACGAGGGTCGTCACGGCGCGGGTGGTGACGGCATCGCCGACCCGCAGGGCGAAGGCCGAGGTGACCAAGTGCTCCCGACCTGAGAGCGCGCCGAGCATCCGGGCGGCGTCCTCGGCGTCGACGGGCTTGCCGAAGATCTTCCCGTCGAGGTGAACCACGGTGTCCGCGGCCACAGCCGGGCTCGGCGCCCCCGCCACCTTCTCCCGCGCGAGGCGCTGGGCGTAGGCCGCGGGCTCCTCCCCCGGGCGCGGCGTCTCGTCGATGTCCGAGGGCCGCACGCTGAGGACGTAGCCCAAGGACTCCAGCATCTGTCGGCGCCGGGGAGACGCCGAGGCCAGGGTGAGCGTCATCGGTGGCCCCGCCGCTCTTCGCGGGTGCGCAGGCGGTGGTCGCGGCGGAGCTGGGCTTCATGGTGGCGCCGGAGCCAGATCTCCGAGGCGCTGATGTCCAGCTCAGGGAGCACGATCGGCGTCTTGGGCGCCTCGTCGCCGTCCCGGAGCGCGACGAAGGTGAGGTACGCCGAGCAGCAGTGGGACCGGGCCCCGGTGCGTGGATCCTCGGCCTCGATGCGCACGCCGATCTCCATGGAGGTGTTCCAGGCCCGGTTCACCATCGAGCGCAGCTCGACGATCATCCCGACCTTCACGGCCTGCAAGAAGTGCAGCTCGTCAATAGACGCGGTGACCACAGGGCGCCGGGCGAAGCGCTGGGCGGAGACGGCGGCGCAGATGTCGGTCCAGGCGACGATCTGCCCGCCGAAGGCGTTGCCATGCGCGTTCGAGTGCGACGGCAGGACGATGTGGGTCTGCTGGGCCTCGGTCTCTTGGGGCGACACACGGCGCATCTTGGGCTCCTGGAGGACGAAGGGGCCTGCCCGCCCGGCCTGCGCCGATCGAGCCGACCCATGGGGCGATCTGGGCTGGGCTAACCCGGGCTGGGCAAGGCCGCGAGCAGGGCCAAGAAGCCGCCGTCGGGCACCTGCACCGCCCGCCACTCGACGTTCTGCACGCGGCGCGCGCCGATCTCCTCCAAGGGCAGGCCGTCGAGGAGCCCCAACAAGGCGCGGTTGAGCCCGCCGTGGCCGACGAGCAGGCTCGGCGCGTCAAGGGTCGGCAAGGAGGCGAGGAACGGCAGGGCCCGGCGCACCAGGTCGTCGTGGCTCTCCCCGCCAGGCGGGCGCCCGGTCCACGAGAGGAGCCGCTGAATCTCCCCGGAGGCCCGCAAGGCGTCGCGCCGGATCTCAGCCCACTCGCCGAGGTCACGCTCCCGGAGCGCCTCGGTGATGATCCAGGGCACCCCGGGGCGACGCTCGGCGTGGGGTCGCGCCGTCTCGACGGCCCGGGTGAGGTCGGACGAGACGACGCGGCCGAAGGGGACCGGGGCCAGGGCCTCGGCGAGCGCCCGCGCCTGGGCCTGACCCGTTGGCGTGAGCGCCACATCCTTGTACCCCGCGAGCCAGCCCTGGGCGTTGGCCACGGACTCGCCGTGTCGCGCCAACACCCAGACGCCTGGGCCCTCGGGCAGCCTAAGCCCAGCCTCGTTCAGCGCAGCACCACGGCCCGGAGCCGCTCCTCAGCGACGAGGAACGCGCCGACGTCCGCGCCGCCCGCGAGGATCTCCTCCACGGCGCCGGAGATCACCGACATCTCCCCGGCGCGCAGGCGCCGCGCGAGGCCGTCCACGTCCAGGCTGAGCTTGGCGTCGAGCTTCGCGGTCTCCAGGAGGCGGCGCAGGAGCGCGCTGTACCGCGAGCGCAGGATGCCCATGGCGATGGGATCCCAGCTCCCGACGGTGCGGCGGTCCTCGATGGCCCGGACCACCCGGAGCACGCCGCTGGCCTGGCCGACGCTGAGGTACCGCACGACGGCGTCGCGGTCGGACTCCCCGGTGCGGGCCTGGGCCATGGCGATCTCCCGAGCGACGGTGAGATCGGCGAAGCTCGCGACCCGCTCGGCCAGCTCACGGCGCACACCCTTCGCGGCGAGCTGGTTCACCCGCTCGACGGCGCGGTCGGTCTCGGCGTGGCCGCGGTGCTCCCGCAGGGCCGCCAGGATCGCCTTGATGCGGCGGAACTCGTCGTCCGTCGGCGTGGCCTCGCCCGGGGCGAGGCAGACGCCCAAGAGGCCCTGCACACCGTCGGTCGCGGCGATCCAGCCCGCGTAGCGCCCCTCGAAGCCCTCACACTGGGCGCGCAGGTCCACACGCAGGCCAGCGAGGTCAAAGGCCTCGGCGGCGCGCAGGTAGGCCCCGGCGATCTCCGCGGGGTGGCGCCCGGTGAGGTCCTGCAGGGTCGGGAAGAACGCCGCGCCGTTGTCAGCGACGACGTCGGTGAGCACGACGGTCATGCCGATGGCCTTCGCCAGCATGTGCCGAGAGACCTGCTCGGGGTAGGTCGCCCGCACCTTGGCCGGGAAGTAGTTCAGCAGGCGCTCGTTGAAGCTCGGGATGTGGGCGCTGTCGCCCTCCAGGAGCGCCTTGTAGACGTGCAGCTTGACGTGGGCCTGGAGCACCGCGAGCTCCGGCCGGACGAGGCCCTTGCCCGTGGCGCCGCGCTGGCGCAGCACCTCATCCGAGGGCAGGCGCAAGAAGTCCCGCGTTGCGCCCGAGCGCTGGCAGACCCACTGAATCGCGCGGCTGTAGTAGAGCGGATCCCGCGCCGAGCGGAGCTGGTCCAAGGAGAGCTGCCGGGCGTGGGTGGCGTTGTTCGCCAGCACGGCCTGGGCCACCTCGTCGGTCAGCTCCTTGATGAGCGCGTTGCGGTCGTCGTAGCTCAGCTCACCCGAGGCCACCATCGGCGAGAGCAGGATCTTGAGGTTCACCTCGTGGTCGGAGGTGTCCACGCCGCCGGAGTTATCGACGGCGTCGGTGTTCAGGCGACCCCCGGCGAGGGCGAACTCGACGCGGCCGGCCTGGGTGAAGCCGAGGTTGCCGCCCTCACCGACGACGCGGCAGCGCAGCTCGTTGGCGTTCACGCGCAGGCTGTCGTTGGTGGCGTCGCCCGCGTCGGCGTGGCTCTCGTGGGAGGCCTTGAAGTAGGTGCCGATGCCGCCGTTCCACAAGAGGTCCACGGGCATCCGGAGGATGAGGCGGATGACGGCGTCGGTCGGCAGCTCGTCCTGCAGCACGCCGAGCATCTTCTTGACCTGGGGCGAGAGCGGGATGCTCTTCGCCGAGCGGTCAAACACCCCGCCGCCTTCAGAGATCAAGGAGCGGTCGTAGTCGTCCCAGCCGCGCACGGCGTCGAAGAGGCGACGGCGCTCGGCGTAGCTGCGGGTGGGGTCGGGATCGGGGTCGAGGAAGATGTGGACGTGGTTAAACGCCGCCAAGAGCTTCATCGTCGGGTACTGGATGACGCCGTTGCCGAACACGTCGCCGCCGGTATCGCCGATGCCGATGCAGGTGAAGGCCTGCTTGTTGGGGTCGAGGCCCATCTCGGCGAAGTGCCGGTCCACACACTCCCAGGCGCCGCGGGCGGTGATGCCCACGGCCTTGTGGTCGTAGCCCTGGGAGCCGCCGGACGCGAAGGCGTCGCCGAGCCAGAAGCCGTACTCATCGACGGAGATGCGGTTCGCCGTGTCCGAGAGGTGCGCGGTGCCCTTGTCGGCGGCGACGACGAGGTAGGGGTCGTCCCCGTCGTGGGCGACGACGTTCGGCGGGCGCACGATCTTGCCCTGGACGTAGTTGTCGGTGAGGTCCAGGAGGCCGCGCACGAGGAAACGGTAGAGCTCATCCGCCTTCGCCCGGCGCACCTTGGCGTCAGGGATGGCGTGCTTGAGGAAGAAGCCGCCCTTGGCGCCCTCGGGCACGATGACGACGTTCTTCACCATCTGGGTGCGCACGAGGTCGAGGATCTCCGTGCGGAAGTCGGAGCGGTCCGACCAGCGGATGCCGCCGCGGGCGATGGAGCCGCCGCGCAGGTGCAGGCCCTCCATCTCGTTGTGGTGCACGTAGATCTCAAACTTCATCCGCGGCTCGGGCAGGTGCGAGACGAGGTTGTGCTGGACCTTAAAGCTCAGGTAGTGGGCGCGCTTGTCCTCACGGTAGTAGTTCGTCCGCATCGACGACTGCATGAGGTTGAACAAGAGCCGCAGCAGGGTGTCCTCGTCGTGGGCCTGCAGGCGGCGCAGGCGGGAGTCCACCTCGTCCGCGGCGCTCGCCATGGCGGCCTTGCGGGCCTCGGCGCCCAAGGCGGGGTTGAAGCGCGCGTGGAAGTAGCTGACGAGCACGCTCACCAGGCTCGCCTGGTTGAGCAGGATCTCCTGGATGCGCGGCAGCGTGAGGGTGAGCCCGATCTGACGGGCGTAGCCGCGGTAGGCGCGGATGAGGTCCACGTCCTTCCAGGGGATGTTCGCGGCCAAGAGCAGGCGGTTGAGGCTGTCGTCGGGCATCTTCTTGGCGAAGACGGCCTCCAAGGCCTCGACGAGCAGGGCCTTACGCTCGAGGAGCTGCTCGGTGGAGAGCCCGTTCACGCCCTGAATCCGGAAGGTGTCGATGTCCTTCGCGGCGCCTTTGCGGGGGTGGATGGGGTCGCTGTACTGGTCGTAGATGAGCAGCCCGAAGTTGTCGAGGACCGGCAGCATCTCGGAGAGGATGAGGTTGCCGAGCTGGTAGAGGCGCAGGCTCGGGCGGCCCTTCTCGTCCAAGAAGAGGTCGGCTACGATGGGGCGCTCGGGGCTGAGCTGCTCCAAGAAGCGGATGTCGCTCGCGGCCCGGGCGGCGGGGTTGTGCGCGGTGAACTCCTCGCCGAAGGCCTGGCCGTACTTCGTGATGAGCGCGTCGGCCTGCTCCTCACCATGCACGCCGACGAGGGCCTCGTAGAGCCCGTCCTCCCAGGGGGTCGCCATGCGGGCGAGGTCGGCGTGCAGCGCCTCGAGCTCTTCAGCGCTCAGGGGCTTGGCGCCGGTGAGGTAGAAGTACGCGAGCACCGTCTCGTAGCGGCTCACGAAGAGGCCGTGGTCGGAGTAGCTCGCCGAGGTGCGGCCCTTGAGCGTGGTCTCCATCCGGCGGCGCAGGCGGTCGGAGTACTGCACCCGCGGCATCGCCGCGAGGAAGAACACCATCTGCGAGGCGGCGTTCTGGCTGAGGTGAACGCGCACCTCCTGCTCGGCCTCGGCGTCGAGCACCCGGTCCACCATCTCGGCGATCTCGTCGAAGTTCGCCGTGAACAGGTACTCCGTCGGCAAGGAGTCGAAGACGTTGGCGACGCCCTTGTAGCGCCAGGAGCCCGGACGGGACTCCTCTTGGCGCAGGATGCGGGCGAGCACCCGCCGCAGGATCGGCACGTTGCGCGAGGGCTGGGTGACGGCGCGGTAGGTGAACATGCCGCGCACGACGAGCTCGTGGCTGGGGTTGCCCGCCTCGTCCGGCAGGCGCACGAGGATCTCGTCGATCTGGCCAGAGCGGTGGACGGGGGACTCCACGGCACCCTTGTGCACATGCACGGGGAGGTCGAGGGGGTTCTCGCCCCAGCTCGCTGTGTCCGCCGGAGCCCAGGTCGAGACGCCGTCTACACGCTCAAAGCCGAGGCGCTCCTCACCGCTCACCATGCCCATGAACACGAAGTTGTCGGCGAGCAGCCAGGTCATGAAGTCCGCGGCCTCGCGGTAGGCCTCGGCGTTCGACGGGATGCGGGCGGCGACGCGGTTGAACAAGGAGGCGACGCGCTCGACGGTCTGGGACATCGCCGTGAAGTCGCGCACCATCGCCTGGGCGAGGCGCAGGTTGCTCTCCAGCGCGGCCTGGGCGCCGCTGAGCACCTCAGCGCCGAGCTTGGAGGCCTCGATCTGAATCACGGACTCCAGGCGGCCGGCGCCGATGGCGGTGAGGCGGCCGTCGGCGTCGCGGGTGACGGGGAGCACGGCGTTGACGCCGCTCTCGTACACCGCGCCGCGCGCCGCGAGCATCAGGCGCACGGTGTCCACGATGAAGGGCTGGTCGGGCATACAGGTGCGGACGATGAGGGAGTCTTCGCCCCGCGGCTCAGCCTCGACGTGTACGCTGTCCCCGGTGCGGAGCGCGAGGCAGCGGAAGAGGGGCAACAAGGCGCGGACGGTGCCCTCAGCGCCATGGCGCGCGACAAAGGGCGCGCGGACCTGCTTGGCCACGGCCTGCACAAAGTCCCGGAAGAGCTCGCGCTCGGACTCGGGCAGCTCAGCGGCCACCTCAGGCGCTGCACGGACGATCTTGGCCACTCGGGTCGAAGTCTCGACGTTGTTGCTCATGGTCTCCCTCGATCAGCTCGCGTCTGTGAATCACTGAATCTTTGGCTGCTAACCCCTACTGCGGCGGCGCGTCCCGGACAAACCCTCCCGCGTCCGGCCCTCATCAAGAACTCGTCAATCCGCGGTTTCAGGCGTGCCGCCTCAGGGATCCTGCAGGTCCTTTGGGCCGGTGGGATAGATCGCCCATGCGTCACCTTTTTTGAGCTCGACCGCGGCCAGGTGACCGCCGTAGTGGGACGAGATGCCCGTGTCGATGCCCAAGAGCGCGCCGCCGCAGCGGGTCGCGACCTCGCCGCTGCGCTGGGTCGTGTGGCCGACGACCATCC
>JAKLKD010000265.1 GCA_023150845.1 Myxococcota bacterium
CCTACTTCGCCGCGGCGATGAAGGGTGACCGCGACGCCGCCTTAGACGCGCTCATCGTCATCCTCGACGACCCGGCCCAGTCGGTCTACCACGGCGTCGCCTACGCCCGCCTCGCCGACAGCGTGCGTGACCTGGAGCAGCCCTACGCCGCCCTCGTCGCCGCGGGCCAGGCCATCCTCCTCGACCCCACCCGGGGCGCGGGGCAGGTGAAGCCCTCGCTCAAGATCGCCGGGGAGGTCCACGACCTCGCGTACTTGGAGGGCGTGTTCGCCAAGAACGTTGGCCTCAACGTCGACGCCGAGACCCGCGCGGAGCTCGCTTGGCTCGCCGCCCGCGGCGCCTACAACGACGGCCAGCTCTCGACAGCGCTCGGCATCCTCGCCTTGGTGACGAAGGACAACCCCTACTACGTCAAGGGGCAGGCGCTCAAGGGCGTCATCCTCAACCGCCAGGGCAAGTACAGCGAGGCCATGGCGGCCCTGCTCATCGCCGAGTCCTTGTCCGCGGCGGATCCTGAGCTTCAAGACGTCGTGCGCCTGAACCTCGCCCGCACCTACTACGCCGCCGAGAACTACACCCGGGCCATCGAGTACTACGCCATGGTGTCCCGGGCCTCACCGGCCTGGCCCGAGGCCCAGTTTGAGCGCGCCTGGGCGCACTTCCGCTTCAACGACACGAACGGCGCCTTGGGCCTGCTCCAGAACCACGTGAGCCCGTTCTACACGGACTGGTACTTCCCCGAGGCCCAGCTCCTGCGGACTTACAGCCTCTTCTTGATGTGTAAGTTCCCCGAGGCGAGCAAACAGATCGACGAGTTCCAGGCCACCTGGAAGCCCGTCCGTGACAACCTCCGCGCGACCTTAGGCGCCATGGACGAGGAGGCCGCCTTCGCCGACGCGCGGGCCTACGTCAACGGCGAGACGACAAAGCTGCCGGGCATGGTCCTGCGGCCTTACGCCGCCGATGAGCGCCTCGCCGAGGCCATCAAGGCCGTTGAGCTGGCCGATCGTGAGCTAGAGAAGCTCAACCAGCGCGGCACGGCCTGGTCGAAGCACCTCGCGCCGCTCGTGAAGGCCCGCCGCGATGAGCTGGTGAAGGCCGAGGGCGCCCGGGTGATGGCGTCGGTGCAGGCGAAGATCGACGAGCTCGGCCAGATGATCTCCGACACCGAGATCTCGCGCCTCGACATGCTGAACCTGGAGAAGCGCCTCTACGAGCAGGCCGCCGCGGCCGGGCAGATGGCGGAGACCCGCAAGATGGCCCAGCGTGAGGTGAAGATCCGCAAGGGCTACGTCTCTTGGCCGTACGAGGGCGAGTACTGGGCCGATGAGGTCGGGTATTACCGGGTGAACGCCGTGGCCGAGTGCCCCCAGGGGCTCACCGTGGGCGGCGGGCAGTAGATTTCTTCGCGGATGATCCAGACAGATGAGCAGCTCGCGCCATGTGGGGTCAGGAGGCTCCCATGGCGGACGTAGAGGACATCATCCACAAGCACCTCACTGCGCTCAACCTCTCGAAGGATGAGCGCCCCCGGGTCAACAAGGCGCAGGCCGCGCTGAACAAGCTGCTCCGGGAGAAGTTTGATCCCCAAGGGGTTGTGATGCTCGGGGGGAGCGTTGCCCGGGGCACGGTGATTCGTCCACCGAAAGACGTAGACCTGCTCGTCGTGTTCTCCGACAAGAAGTTCCCGACCGTCGCGAGCCTCAGCCCGAGCGACGTGGCGGAGCGGGTCCGGGTCGAGCTCGCGGCCCTTGGCCTCAACGCCCGCTTGCAGAACCGCAGCCTCGGTCTGGTCTACGAGGGGATCGACTTTGACCTGGTGCTCGCCTGGCGAGATCCCAAGGACAGCTTGGTGCTGTACTTGCCCGACCAGCAGCGGCACAAGTGGCTTCGCACGAGCCCCGCGGAGCATGAGCGCATTGGTGACGAACGCGACAAGGGCTGCAACCAGCGTCTCCGGCCGCTCATCCGGGGGATGAAGGCCTGGAACGTCAAGAACGGCAAGCCCCTACGCAGCTTCCACATCGAGGTGATGATGTGGGAGGTGTGGAAGAGCGACTCGCCAAAGAGCTGGGCCGAGGGCCTGCAGCTCTCGTTCTCACGCCTCGCCGAGCGTGTGCGGCGCCCCACGGCAGATCCCGCCGGGAAAGGCCCCATCGTTGATGAGGGCCTCACCGACACCCAACGCGCCCAGGCCTCCCGCCTGCTCTACGACGCCGCAGCCATCGCCGCGACCCTCCCCGCGGCGTCGGATCCCCAAGCCGTGCTCAACCGCCTGCTCGGCCCCAAGCCGGTTTGATTGTCGCGTTTCTGGGACAGTCCGTCGTGATTCTGGCCCTTCGTGGGCGGACTGCGCGGGGGTAAGTTGGCGTCGCGCGCTGGAGCGCACCCTGGAAGACCCATGACCCGACTGTCCCTGAGCCTGCTCGTCGCGCTCACCGCCTGCGGCGACAAAGAGACCGACGACACCGCCACCCCTGATGACACCGCCGCTGAGGGCGTCGTGAGCTACGCCAACGACGTGTGGCCGATCTTGGAGCGCGACTGCAAGAGCTGCCACGCCGACGACAGCTACCACCCCGGCTTTAAGCTCATCGACGCCGACAGCTCCTACGACGTGCTGCTCACCGACGCGCCGGATGACGCGAGCCGGGGCTTCAACGCGTATGTTGTGCCCGGCGACGCCGAGGCGTCCTTGCTCGTGCACAAGATCGAGGCCGATCCGAGCTTCGGCGCCCAGATGCCCCTCGCCGCGGACTTCGTCACGGAGCTGCCGATGTCCGACGCCGACATCCAGGTCATCCGCGACTGGGTGACCGCGGGCGCCCTGGACAACTGAGCGCCGCGCGCCTCACTCCCCGATGCGCGGCAGCGGGTACTTCGTGTCGGGGTCCAACGCCGCCGCGTAGCCGCTGTCGAGCAAGGACTGGAAGACGGCGTCTAAACGTTCGGCGAAGGGCTCACCCTCGACGATGAGGCCGACGTTGCGGCCCTCGTGGAAGTAGCCCCAGGCCCAGTTGGACGTGCCCAGCCAGGCCGCCCGGCCATCGACGGTGAGGTACTTCGCGTGAATCACCCGGGCGAAGGGGATGAAGCCCTGCTCAGCCTGGGGGATGGTGACGAGGTGAACCCGCACGCCGGACTCACGCTGGAGCGCCTGCAGCTCCTCGATGAGCCCGGGGCGCTGTGACCAGTCCGCGAGCAGGAGCTCGACGGTCACCCCCCGGGCGACGGCGCGGCGCAGGGCGCCCTCCAGGGCCTCCATGCGGCGGCCCTCACGGTCCTGCAGGTCCATGTTGAGGAGCTGCACCCGCACCTGGCGGCGGGCGCCGTCGATGAGGGCCACGAGGCGGGGCTCGTCCCAGAGCTGCTCGTCGGGCAGCCAGCCCGGCGCGGAGAACACCGGGGTCACCTGGAGCGCCCGGGGGCCCTGGCCGATGGTCGCCGGGAAGCCGTAGCCCTCGGCGGGCGGCGTGGCGCGGAAGCTCGTGTCGCCGCCGCAGATGGCCCAGTCCGTCTCGTACACATCGACGAAGGCCCGGGCGACGGCGGGGGACTCGACGAGCACACCGAGCTCGTGGATGTGCTCCAGGCTGCGCCAGTCAAAGTTCTGGCTGCCGAGCACCACTTTTGCCCCATCGACGATGAAGTACTTGGCGTGCAGCACGCCGCCCATATGCGCCGGGCCGTTGAAGCGGCGTACGCTCACCCCAGGCGTCGCGGCGAGCTGGTCCACGAGGGTGGGGTAGGTGGCGTAAAACTTCTCATCCGCGATGAGCCGCACGGCGACGCCCCGGCGCGCCGCGTCAAAGAGGGCGTCGATGACCGGGGTCAGGCGGCTGGGGGGCTCGTCCACGAGGTAGAAGTGCGCGAGGTCCAGGCTGCGCGTGGCGCTCTGGAGCTGCTCCAACCAGACCGTGTGGGCGTCGGGCAGGTCCTCTTGGTTGAGGGTCGTGCCCGTCGGGGTGGTCTCAAACAGCGTCAGGGCGCTCGTCGTGGCCTCCGTCGCGGCCTTGGGTGGGGCGCCGCCGACGCAGCCGGACCCGAAGGAGACCGTAGCCAAGAGGAGCGGGGCCAGGAGCGGTGAGGCGGAGCGCGGGATCACATCCCAGAGCCTACCAAGTCTTGGCCTCGGCGAGAACCTCCCCTCGGCGGAAGGCCTCGGCGCCCGTCGGGCGGGCGTCTCGGGCGGCTCAGCTCTCGGGGCGGTGGATCCGCAGCCCGTCCACCAGGAGCTCCCCTGAGCCCGCGGGCACATCGACGCAGAGCCGGGCTCGGGCCGCGCCTTCCGGCGCCGTGACGATCTCCTGGATCGCCCGGCGGGGCGTGTTGCCCGAGGCGCGTGAGACGGTGGTCGCGGTCGCGCCCTCGACGGCGCGGCCCTGCTCGTCCATCCAGCGCAGGCTCACCCGGGCGCCGCCCTGCTCCTGAGAGATCGCCGTGAGCTTCCAGAAGCCCTTCACCCGGACGGCGCCGTTCACCGGCGCGCGCTCGACGGAGCAGACCTGGTACGCGTCCTGATCCGCCCGCAGCCGAAGCCCCTGGCCGGTGAAGTCCACCCGATGCGCGGCGGTGGAGGGCAGGACCATCCAGGCGCTGGAGCTGTTCGCGTCGAGCTGGCGGGCGAAGGCGGTGGGCGCGCGGGGGCCCGCCGGGGCGGCCTCGGCCTTGGCGGCGGGGCTGGGCAGCGGAAAGAGGGCGATGGTGGGGGAGACGACGGGCCGCCCGAGAGGCCAGGAGCCGCTCCCGGCCCGCAGGCTGGTCTCGGCCTGGCTCATCCAGGCCAAGGTGGCGGCGACGCCGTCCGCGCCCTCGGAGACGACGAGGCTGGGGCTGCCGAGGGCGTAGGCGGCGCCCTCCGCCGCCCAGGCCTCGGGGCCGCCGTCGCGCAGGCTCACGAGGCGGACGTTGAGCCCCGCGAGCTCGCTGGGGGCGAGGTCAAGCTCGACGGGCACGGCGATGACCGCGCCGCCGATGTGCTGGGCCCGCACCTGGGCGAGCAGGACCGTGCGGCTGTCCTCCGGGCGCTGCACCCGCTCGACGAGCTCGGGCAAGGCCAGTGCGCCGGGGGAGAGCAGGGCGGCCCAAGAGAAGACCCGCAGGGCCGAGGCGGCGACGGGGCCCTCAAGCTGGCGCCACAGCCCCCGGAGGACCGCCACGCCGCCGATCGACGCGAGCAGGCAGAGGCCGGGCAGGCCCGGGAGCAGGGCGGAGACGTCGTCGGCGTCATGGCCGGCCACCCAGGCGAGGGACGCCAGGGGCAGCGCGACGGTGAGCAGGGCGGCGCCGCGGTCGGCGCGGAGCAGCCGGGCGAGGCCGACCGGGGCGAGGAGCGCCCAGAAGGGCAAGGCCTCGGTGACCAAGGTCAACAGCGCGCCGAGCAGGCCCTCGGGGCGGGCGGCGACGGGGCTCGCGGCGACGGCGGTGGGCAAGAGGCTCATCGGCGAGAGGATCAGGGCGGCCACGGCGGCGGCGGTGAGGCCGGCCACACGGCGCGCGTCGAAGGCGAGCAGGCAGAGCGCCGCGACGGCGAAGACGAGCAGCGCGGCCTCGGGGGCCGGGGCGAAGGTGAGCTGGATGCTCGCCGGGGCGAGGGCGAGGATGAGCCCGGCGATGAGCCCCTCGCGCCGCCCGATGAGGCGGGCGCCCGCGAGGGCCACCCCGGAGGCGCTGAAGACGCCCAGGAGCGCCACGACGATCCGGGCCCTCAGGGCGGCGTCAGGGTCGGCCACGAGGGCGCCAGCGGCCTCTTGGGCGCTCCAGGCGTAAGGCAGCCCGGCGTCGATGGCGGGCAGGCGCGTGGCGGCGGCGAGCAGCGCGGGCAGGCCGAGGAAGGTCGCGGGGTGGTCCAAGAGCGCGTTCGCGCGCTCCATCCAAGGGCTCAGCGCGGGCTCGGTCGGGGTGTCGTTCTCAAGCGGGCTCACGGTGGACTCCTGGAGGGGCGTCGCCGCGCGGCGTCGCTCCTCACCCACCCAAGACCCCGAACCGCCGCCCGCGGATCACCCCGCCTCGACGCTTTGTGGTCAGCGCGCCGATCCGTCCCCGCGCAGGCCCAGCACGTCGATCATGTCGTAGAGCCCCGGCGGCCGGGCGACGACCCACCGCGCCGCGCGCAGCGCCCCGGCGGCGAAGGCCTCCCGAGAGGTCGCGAGGTGGCCGAGCACGAGGCGCTCCCCGGCCCCGGCGAGGTAGACGGTGTGCTCCCCGGCGATGTCCCCGCCGCGAAGGGCGTGCAGGCCGATCTGCGAGGGCTCCCGGGGGCTGAGCATCCCGTGGCGCCCGTAGACCGCGTGTGAGTCGAAGACCTCACCGCGGCCCTGGGCCACGGCCTGGCCCAAGGACAGCGCCGTGCCCGACGGGGCGTCGCGCTTGTGGCGGTGGTGCATCTCGACGATCTCGACGTCGTAGTCGGGCAAGAGCTGCGCCGCCCGGGCGACGAGGCCCATGAGCAGGTTGACGCCCGTGGAGAAGTTCGACGCCAAGACCACCGGGGCGCGCTGGCCGTGGGCCTGCACCCCGGCCTGCTGCTCGGCGCTGAGCCCCGTCGTGCCCATCACCAAGGCCTGCCCGCCCAAGGCGGCGAGGAGCTCGCTGATGCCCTCGGCCAAGGAGAAGTCGATGACGACGTCGGCGCCGTCGTAGATCCCCGGTCGGGGCGCGTCGAGCGCGATGCCCGTCGTCCACTTGCCGCAGAGCTGCCCGGCGTCGGCGCCGCGGTTGGGGTGGCTCGGCCGGTCCGTCGCCGCCACGAGCTGCAGGCCCTCATCGAGCAGCACGCCCGCCAGGACCATCCGGCCCATCCGCCCGGCGGCGCCGTTCACGGCCACCCGGGTCATCGATCGCTCTTGGGACATCGGGAGCTCCTCGTCTTACGCCTCGACCCCGGCCAGGAGCGCCGCGTTGGGGGACGCTCCGGCGGCCAAGGGGAGGCGCAGCTCGTTCTTGCACAGGCCGAGGCTCGCCAAGGCGGCCTTACACGGCACAGGGTTGGAGTCGGAGAACAGGAAGCGGGTCAGGGGCATCAGGGCGTGGTGCAGGGCGCGCGCCTCGTCCCAACGACCCTCGGCGGCGGCCCGGGACAGCGCCACGCAGCGCGCCGGATCGACGTTGGAGAGCACGGAGATCACGCCCTGGCCGCCGACGCTCAGGAGCGGGAGCCAGGTGAAGTCGTCGCCGGAGAGCACGCTCGCCGAGGTCAGCTCGATAAGGTCCGAGCCGAGCTGCAGGTCTCCCGTCGCCTCTTTGATGGCGATGACCCCCGGCATGGCGCAGAGCTCAGCGAGCAAGGCCACGGGGAGCCGCTGCCCGGTGCGCCCAGGGACGTGGTAGACGACGACGGGCAGGCCCACGGCGAGGGCGGCCTGGAGGTGGGCTTTGTGCCCGGCGGGGTTCGGCTTGTTGTAGTAGGGGAGCACGACCAGGGCGGCGTCGGCGCCTAAGGCCGCGGCGCGCTCGATGTTCTTCACCGTCGAGCGGGTGCTGTTCGTGCCGCAGCCCGCGGTGACCATGGCCCGCCCGCGGCCCAGAGCGACGGACCGCGAGACGACGAGGGCCCACTCCTCGGGCTCCAAGGTGACGGACTCGCCCGTCGTGCCGCAGGGCACCAGGCCGTCTACGCCCGCGCGGAGCTGGCGCTCAATCAAGGCGTCCAGGGCCGCCTCATCAACGGCGTCGTTCACGAAGGGGGTGACCAGCGCCGTGTGCACTCCGCGCATCACAGACCTCAGCGGTGAGACCGCGTCAAGAAGGGGGGAGGACCGCTCAGAAGGTGAAGGTGCCGTAGAGGCGACCGCAGACGGCGGGCTTGCCGAAGCCACC
>JAKLKD010000266.1 GCA_023150845.1 Myxococcota bacterium
GGCCCCTCCAGCGGCGTCGCCGAGGCCCCTCCGCCCCGGCGCCGCGGCGCCGCCGCCCGGCGCCGGTGTAGACTTCGCCCTATGTCTGGGCTCATTCAGCGACTCGTCGGACCCCCGATCTCCCCCGAAACCCTCGCGGCGCTCAAGGCGACCTCGGCGGTGAACTCCGCGGGCTACGACCCCTGGGGCCTCAACCCCGAGTACGCCGCCGAGGCCGCGCGCTACTTCTCCTTCCTCTACCGCCACTGGCTGCGTGTGGAGACCCACGGGCTCCAGAACGTCCCCCAAGGCCGGGTGATGCTCGTGCCCAACCACGGCGGGCAGCTCCCTCTGGACGGCATGATGGTCGGCCTCGCCATGGCGCTGGAGGCGAGCCCGCCCCGGGTCGTGCGCGGCATGGTCGAGCGCTGGTTCCCCAGCTTGCCCTTCGTCTCCACCCTGTTCGTGCGCTGCGGCCAGGTGGTGGGGGACCCAGAGAACTGTGAGGCCCTGCTCCGCCGCGAGCAGTGCATCATGGTCTTCCCCGAGGGCGTGCGCGGCAGCGGCAAGCTCTGGTCCCAGCGCTATCGCCTCCAGGAGTTCGGCTCGGGCTTCGTGCGCCTCGCCCTGGAGACCCGCACACCCATCGTGCCTGTGGCCATCATCGGCTGCGAAGAGACCTACCCCGCGATCTACAACGCGAAGACCCTCGCCAAGCTCATGGACGCCCCGTACCTGCCCGTCACCCCGACCTGGCCCCTGCTCGGGCCCCTGGGCGCGGTGCCCCTGCCGGTGAAGGTGCAGCTCTACTTCGGCGAGCCCATCCTCTTCACCGGGGACCCCGACGAGCCCGACGAGAAGACCCACGCCCGGGTGGAGCAGGTGAAAGCGACGCTCCAGGGCATGATCGACGAGGGCCTACGCAAACGCCCGCGGCTCAAGGCCCTCGACCGCCTCGCGCGCTGGGGGCGCTCATGAGCGTGCTCATCACCGGCGCGGCCGGCTCCCTGGCGGCCTTGGTCACCCAGCGCCTTGAGGGCGGTGAGCCCCTGATCGGCGTCGATCTTCGCCCCATGCGCGCCGAGCGGCCCTTCCCCGGCGAGTATGTGCAGCTCAACCGCTACTCCAGCCGCCGCATGGCCGATGTGTTCCGCAAACACAAACCCCGGCTGGTGATTCACCTCGGCGTGCGCGCGGGCTTCCAGCGCTCGATGCAGGACCGCTACACGAACAACGTGCTCGGCACCCGGCACCTGCTCCAGCTCTGTGAGCGATACCCCGTGCAGCGTGTCGTCGCGCTCTCGACCTACCACGTCTATGGCGCGCATCAGCACAACGCCGTCGGCATCCGGGAGGACGCCCCGCTCCGGGCCTCGCAGATCTTCCCTGAGCTCGCCGACGCCGTGGAGCTCGACCACACCCTGACGACGTTTATGTGGCGCCAGCGCCAGGTCTCCACCATCGTCCTGCGCCCCTGCAACGTCGTCGGCCCGACGCTCAACAACCAGATCACCCGCCTGCTCCGCAGCCAGCGCAGCCCCCGGCTCCTCGGCTTCGACCCGATGCTGCAGTTTATGCACGAGGACGACGCCGCCCGGGCCATCGCCTTGGCCTGCCAGTCGAACCGCTGGGGCGTGTACAACGTCGCCGGGGAGGGCACGATCCCCTACGAGGAGGCCATCCGCCGGGCCGGGGGTCGCCCGGTGCCTATCCCGAGCCTCCCGGCCTACATCGCCGTATCGCTCTTGTGGCGCCTGCGCCTCATCTTCCCCCAGCACCTCATGGACTACTTCCGTTACCCCACGGTGATCGACGACTCGGCGTTTCGGAAGGAGCTCGGCTTTGAGCCCCTCCACAACACCCTGGACACCTTGGCGAGCCTGCGCCTCTCCCCGCCGCGCCGTGGCTGAGGCCGTGGACCGCGCCACGACGCCGCTCTTGGCCCGCTGGGCTGAAGAGGCCCTCGGCGCGGCGCTGCCCGACGAGCCCGAGTCGAGCTGCGCGGACTGTGTGATGTGTACGCCGGGCCCGGCGCCGCGCTTCCGCCCCGACGTGAAGTGCTGCATGTACCTCCCGGCGCTCAAGAACTTCCAGGTGGGCCTGGCGCTCCGCGACGAGGCGGGCCGCCGCAGCACCCGGCCCCGCCTCGCCGACCCCCAGAACGTCACGCCTCTGGGCCTCACCCGGGGCGACGCCCAGGTCGCGCCCTTACGCCAGGCCTTGGCGGAGGGGCGCTTCGGGCAGGCCCCGGCGCTCGTCTGCCCCCACTTCGACGCCGCCGAGGGCGGGCGCTGCACCATCTGGGCGGCCCGAGACGCCGTGTGCGCGACCTGGTTCTGCCGTGTGTCCCGAGGCGCCCGGGGCCGCGGGGCCTGGCATGAGCTGCACCACCTGCTCTCGGAGATCGAGGAGCTCGTCGCCCGGCAGCTCGCCCAGCGCCTCGGTGAGCTGCCCGCCGCCGAGCCCACCTGGGGCCCCTGGGCGGGGCAGGTGGAGGCCTATTACCTGCGCTGCGCCGAGCTCGCCGAGGCCATCACCTGGGAGGAGCTGCGCCGCCTGGGCGGCTTCGGCCTGCGGTTTCGCCAGCGCAACGCCCGGGAGGCCCAGCGCGCCCGGGAGGTGTTTGAGCCCATCGTGTGGGATGTCCCCGGCACCTGGGCGGTGGGCGCGGCCCGGGTTCAGCGCGGCGAGGACGGCCTCGTCTACGCCTATGGGGACGGCCCGTACTCCCCCGTGGCGCTCACCGAGGCCCAGTGGGCGGCGGCCCAGGTCGGCGGCGGGGCGGCCTTGGACGAGGCCTTGGCCCGTCGCCTCGTCGATCACCACGTCTGGGTGGCCCCCTGAGCGCCCGCTGGGCTATGCTCACCGGATGATCCCCACGAGCCTCTTCTGCGACGTCTCCTTGGCCGCCCGGATCGAGCGCGCGGACTGCCAGCTCCTCTCCGACGCCGTCGCCGTGGCGTCCCGGCGCCTGCCCGACACCCTCGCGGCGCCCCTCTGCGGCGGGCTCGCGGCCTACGCCGAGGCTGGCTCCCCGCTCAACAAGGTCGCGGGCCTCGGCTTCGTGCCCCTGCACCTCGACGACCTCGCCGCCGTCGAGGCGCGCCTCCACGCCCGGGGCTGCCCCGTGCAGGTCGAGCTCTCCTCCTTGGCCGACCCCGCCGTGGGCCAGGCCCTCACCCGCCGGGGCTACGTGCTCATGGGCGTGGAGCAGGTGCTCGGCCGCCCGCTCAGCGAGGCCGACGTCGAGGCGCCCCTGCCCGACGGCGTGGTGGTGGAGCCGTCCCCCGAGGCCGAGGTCGAGCCCTGGCTACACACCCTCACCGCGGGCTTCTTGGCCCCGGACGGCCAGGGCGTGGCCTCCCACGAGACCTTTGAGCAGGACACCCTCATGCGGTCCATGCGGGACTTCGTGCGCGCGGACGGCATGATCCGCCTCGGCGCCACCTTGCACGGAGAGGCCGCAGGGGGAGCGTCGATGCGTCTCACCGACGGCGTCGCCCAGCTCTGCGGCGCGGCGACCCTCCCCTGGGCGCGGCGCCACGGCGTACAGTCGGCGCTCCTCTCCCGGCGCCTCGCCCTCGCCGCGGCGGCCGGGGCCGAGCTCGCGGTGATCACGACCATGCCGGGGAGCCGCTCCATGCAGAACGCCCAGCGTCGCGGGTTTGTGCCGCTCTACGTCCGGATGATGCTCGTCCTCGACCCCCCGGAGCGCCCATGACCCTCCGCCGCGCCGCGCCTTTGGCGTGCCTGCTCCTGACCGCCTGCCCCGAGGCCCGGCGCGTGGACGCGCCCGTCCGGGGCCCGACGGTGATCCTCATCTCCGTCGATGGCCTCCGGGCGGACATCCCCGAGCGTGTGACCTTGCCGACGCTGAGCCGCCTCGCCGCCGAGGGTGTGCGGGCCGAGGCGATGGTGCCGGTCTTCCCGTCGAAGACCTTCCCCAACCACTACAGCCTCGTCACCGGGCTCTGGGCGGAGGAGCACGGCATCCTCGACAACACCATGTACGATCCCGACACCGATCAGTGGTTCTCGATGACCGACGACGCCGCGGTCACCGACGCCCGCTGGTGGGGCGGGGAGCCCATCTGGGTGACGGCGGCCAAGCAGGGCCTCGTGACCGCCACCTGCTTCTGGCCGGGGAGTGAGGCGCCCATCGGCGGCGTGCGCCCGACCTACTACCTGCCCTATGACGGCGGGATGCCCTACGAGGACCGCGTCGCCCAGGTCTTGGCCTGGCTCGACGAGGAGGCGCCGCCGCAGCTCATCACCCTCTACTTCGACGAGCCCGACGGGGCGGGGCACAAGCACGGCCCCGACGACCCGGCGGTCTTGGACGAGGCCCAAGGGGTCGATGAGGCGCTGGCGGGCCTGGTGGACGGCCTGGAGGCCCGGGGCCTGTTGGACAGCGTACACATCGTGCTCACGGCGGATCACGGCATGGCGGGCATCAGCCTCGACCGTGTGGTGTTCGTCGATGATTACCTCGACGCCCAGAAGCTCCAGACCATCACCTGGACGCCCGTGCTGAGCTTTTACCCCACCGAGGGCCTCACCGCCGAGGAGGCCGTGGCGGCGCTCAACCAGTCGCCCCAGCTGCGCTGCGCAAAAAAAGAGGACCGCCCGGCGGAGCAGCACCTCTCCGACCACCCGCGCCTGCCGCCCGTGCTCTGTGACGCCGAGGAGGGCTGGTCCATCTCCGGGCGGGAGTGGTTCTCCGACTACGAGGACATCTACCAAGGCGGCGCGCACGGCTACGACCCGGCCTACCCCTCGATGCACGGGGTCATCCTCGGCCACGGCCCGCGGCTCCAGGGCGGCCGCGGCGTGGGCCCCACCCGGGCGGTGGACGTCTACAACCTGCTCGCCGCGCTCCTAGAGATCACACCCGCCACAAACTCCGGGGATCCCGCCGTGGTGGAGGAGTGGCTGGGGGAGTGAGCGCGGTCACCAGCGCCAGGTGAGCACACGCCCGTCGAGGAGGGCGGCGGCGGCGCGCCCGTCGGGGGCGAGGCACAAGGCCCGGGCGGGCGCTGGGCTGAGCTGACCGCGGGCGCCGGTCGCGGCGCAGGACAAGGCGCCGTCGAGGCCCAGGGCCCAGCCCCCAGGGGCGAGCAGCGCGCGGTGGGGGATCGGGCGCTGGGCGGCGGAGGGGAGGTGAATCAGCGTCGAGTACCGCGCCCCGCTCCCGTCGCGACCAGCGACCTTGATCCACTCGTCGTCGAGCCGCGCACAGTCCGCGAGCCCGTATGGGGTCGGCGTGACGCTGGCGCTCCAGACCCCGAGGGAGCGCCAGCGCCCGGCCTCGTGCACGAGCACCTCATCAAAGACGGCGCCATCCCGCTCTCCATGTCGCGCGCAGAGGAGCGCCTCACCCCCACGCAGGAGCGTGACCGAGCCGAGGCGACCCCCCGCGCCCAGGGGCAGCTGGACCTGCGCGCGTGTGGTGCCAGACTGAAGCTCCACGACGGTCAGCGTGGCCCGGCCGTCCTCCTCCTGCGCGGTCACGCCCAAGAGCGCGCCGTCGTCAGCCCAGGTCATGTCGTGGCACAGGTCCGCGGGGCCCGTCCAGATAAGCGTGTCTCGCTCAAGATCCCAGGCCCAGAGCGCGCTCCCCCGCGCCAACAGGCACGGTCCGGCGCGCTCAACATGCCAGAGGTCCTCGTCTGGGGGCAGCGACCAGGCCGCCGAGAGCCGCCGCGCGGCGAGGTCCAGCGCGACCATGGTGTCGCCGATCGGCAGGAGCGCCCGGCCCCGGAGCGGGTCCAGGGTCGGCTCGACGCTGTGCGCGCGCTCCAGCGGCCGCGCGGGGAGCGCGCCGAGGCTGTGCAGCGTGTCCCCCTCGATGAGCCAGAGCGACACCCCACCGTCTGGCGTCGGCGCCTTGCCCAGCGTGTACCCGCCGCCGAGGGCCATGAGCCCCCTCAGCCCAGGGTCGGGCGCGCTGGTCAGGGCGGGGAGGGGGTCAGTCACAGAAGTAATTAGAGCACCAGTTGTTCCGCTCGTTGCTCGCCCTCAGGGGGCAGGACGGGCGACCTCCCTTGTCGTCGCCCGGGTCGCGCCAGGGGCGGCGGTCGGTGCTTCCTAGCGCGTCCGCCGTCTCCTGGGCGCCCCAGCCCGGGGCGGTGGCTTAGTCGATGGGGTCGTTGTCCTCGACGAACTTCACGACGATGCCCGGGAGGAGGTCCGAGTCCGAGGCGAAGCCGTCCCGCACGACGAGGCGCACCCCATAGGTGCCCGAGGTGTCGGCCTTAAACGAGGCGAGGGCGGACGTGCTGTCCTGAATGTCGGCGTCGGTGAGCTTGGAGTCCGCGGGCCGGGCGGAGAAGGTCCAGCGATACCGGAGGGTGTCGCCGTCTGGGTCGGAGGAGCCGGTAGCGTCGAGGCGGATGAGCGAGGTGCTCGCCAAGGAGCGTGTCGCCGTGGCCTCGGCCAAGGGCGCACGGTTCTGGCCGACGCCGCCTCCGCTCGTGGCCTTCCGCGCGTCCGCCCCCTCCACCGCGCCCCAGCGGGGGGCGGTGGTGTCATCGTCGACGGGGTCGTGATCTTGCAACAGCTTGACCACAATGCCGGGCAGCAGGTCTGTGTCCGACGCGAGGCCGTCCCGCACCACGAGACGCACCCCATACGTGCCCGAGGTGTCGGCCTTGAATGAGGCGAGGGCCGAGGTGCTGTCTTGAATGTCGGCGTCGGTGAGGGTGGAGCCCGCGGGCTTGGTGGTGAAGGTCCAGCGATAACGCAGGGTGTCCCCGTCGGGGTCGTAGGACCCTGTTCCGTCGAGGCGGATGATCGAGGCGCTACCCAAGGAGCGGGTGGCTTGGGCCTCGGCCCAAGGTGCGCTGTTCTTGCCAAGACCGCCTAAGCCGGGCCCGCCGCCGAAGGACGCGCCGCCGAACGCCGCCTGCCGCGCCTTGGCGCCGACGATGGCGCGGGTGGTGGCCGCCTCGCAGCGCCCAAAGGCGTCGCAGACCTCAAGGCCGAGGGTGTACACCCCTTCAGCCTCGGGGAGCAGGTACGCCACGGGCGCGTCCGCGTCGAGCAGGTCGGCGTCGTCGGGGCCGTCGAGCACGCTCCAGGTGTAGGTGACACCTTGCCCAGTGGAGCTGGTGCCGTCGAGCAGGAAGGTCTGCCCGGGCTCACCCACCACCTCAGCGCCCGCGCTCGCGGTGGGGCCAGGCCCAGGTGCGCAAGAGGTGAAGAGGACGAAGAGAGACAGCATCGGACGAGGCATTAGAGCTCGGTTGGATCGAGGCCCTTCTTTGGGACGGACTTGTAGAAGTTGGAGGTGGCGGCGCCATGGAAGTAGGCTTTGAACATCGGGTCGAGCCACGCCATCTTCATGCGTGCGGGATCGACGAGGGTGAGCTGCACGAAGTGCTCCAGCGCGCGGACCTTGTCGTTCGCTTGGGTCCAGGCGAGCACGAGGTAGTAGTGCGCGTAGCCCGGGTCTAAAGCGAGGAGGTCGTTCGCGAGCTTAAACTGCAGCTTCACGAGGGTGGAGTGACGCTCTCCCTCAAGGAACGACCAAAGAACGTCTAGGGCCGCCTGCCGAGCAACCAGCGTACTTGTCCCGCGCTGCTCGGAAAGCGCGACGAGGTTTAG
>JAKLKD010000267.1 GCA_023150845.1 Myxococcota bacterium
TGGGCGCGCTGCAGGGCGGCGCCGATGGCCGTCGCGGCGAGCCGCCGCTGCTGGGGCTCGGCGAGGGCCCCCCAGGCGTCGAGGTCAAAGGCCACGGGCACGCTGAGCGCGCCGTCAGGCGCCAGGAAGGGCTCGCCGTCGTTCGCGGCGAAGACGACGGCCACCCGCTCGGCGGCCCAGGCGCCCTCGGGGGCGCTCCGGCGGACAAGATCGGCGACGCAGCGCGCCCGGGTGGCGGCGCGGGTGAAGCGCGGCTGGCCGGGCTCCGGCAGGACCCGCAAGGAGAGGAGCTTGGCGGCGCTCACGCGGAGATCCCCCGCTCTTCACCCCGGCTGAGCCGGGAGAGGTTGTCCTTGTGCCGGGCGAGCACGAGCAGCGCCAACGACACGGCGAGCCAGAGCCACTGGGACTGCCCGAGGCCCCACAGCGCCAGCGGCAAGGCCAGCACGGCGACGATGGACGCGAGGCTCACCCGACGGCCGAGGCCGAAGAACACCGCCGCCCAGGCCGCCGCGGCGATGAGCGTGGCCAGGGGCGCCACGACGAGCATCACGCCCGTCGCCGTCGCCACCCCTTTGCCGCCGCGAAACTCCAGGTAGATCGAGGTGCAGTGCCCGAGCACCGCCAAGAAGCCCACCACCCCGGGCATCCACCAGGAGTCGTAGAGCAAGGCGCCCCAGAGGACCGGCAGCGCGCCCTTGAGCATGTCGAGGGCCAAGGTGAGTGCGCCTAAACCCCGGCTCGTCGAGCGCAGCACGTTCGTCGCGCCGATGTTGCCGCTGCCCGTCTCGCGCACGTCGGTGTCGGCGTAGATCGTGGTCAAGATGAGGCCGACCGGCGCGGCGCCGAGCATGTACGCGGCGAGGAGCGAGAAGGCTTGGGTGAACATCTGCCTGACCTATCCGCTTGGGCGGTCGGACTGCAAAAATTCCGCGTGTTCCGGCGGCGTCTCCCCCACGACGGGCCTCGGCGTGGCACTCTGGAGGGCCCGGAACCGGAGGATCCGCCATGACCCGCCCCGCCCTGCTCCTTTGGCTCGCCCCGCTCGCCCTGGTCCTCGCCTGCGGCGACAAGGACACCACGGACGATCCGTCAGGCGGTGACAGCGAGGTCACGGCCTGCGACGACGGTGACGACGACGGCGTCTGCGACGAGGCCGACTGCGATCCGGCTGACCCCTACAGCTTCCCCGGCGCGCCGGACATCCCCTACGACGGCAAAGACAACGACTGCGCCGGGGACGGCGACCTCGTGGACTTCGACGGCGACGGCTTCACCGCCACCCAGGTCGGCGGCGACGACTGCAATGACGGCAACCCCACGGTGTACCCCGGGGCCTTGGAGACCTGCTACGACGGCGTCGATCAGGACTGCTCCGGCACCCCGGACACCAACGACTGCGACGGCGACGGCTACGACGGCCGCGGGGACAACCGCTCGGACTGCGACGACGAGAACGCCGACATCTACCCCGGCGCTGAGGAGGTCTGGTACGACGGCCTCGACCAGGACTGCGCGGGCTTCTTGGTGTCGGACTACGACCAGGACGGCGACGGCGACGACGCTTCAGCGTATGGCGGCACGGACTGTGACGATCAGAACGCCTCGGTGGCGGGCGGCCTGCCCGAGCGCTGGGACGGTGTGGACTCCGACTGCGACAGCGCGCTTGATGACCTGGAGCCCAAATACGCCGCGCGGCGCTGGTACGGCAGCGCGGGCGTCGGCGACGGCTTCTTGGGCATGGGCGTGGCCATCCTCGACGACTACGACGGCGACGGCGGCCGGTCCGTGGCCTTCGGCGGCTACGGCGACTCCGACCTCGGCTTCTACGGCGGCGCCTACGTCTTCGACTCCTTTGAGGAGGCCGGGCGCACCTCCGACACCGCGCTGACCACGATCGCCGGGATGGAGGGGAGCTACTTCGGCTTTGACCTCGCCAACGTCGGCGACCTCGACGGGGACGGCCTCGCCGAGCTGCTCATCGGCGGGCCGGTCATCTCCAACGGGCTCGGCCTCGTCTACAGCGGCGCCGTGCTCGCCGCGGGCGGCGCCTTGGACACCGGCGATCGCCTCGCGGCGCTCTCGGGCAACACCTACACCGGCATCGACGTCGCCGCGGCCGGAGACGTGAACGGCGACGGGATCGGCGACCTCGCCGTGGGCACGGGCTGGCTCGCGGCCACCCACGTCGTCATCTACAGCGGCGCGGACGCCGCGGCGGCGGAGGGCGGCACGCTCAAGACCATCGAGGCGCTGGGGCAGATCGACGCCTCGGGCGGCATCGGCGGGCTCACCGTCGGCGGCCCTGACCTCGACGGTGACGGCCTGGACGACGTGCTCGTCGCGGGCATCACCTCGACCTTCGGCGCGACGGCGATCGTCTACGGCGCTGAGCTCGTGGGTGGGGTGGCCCTCAGCTTCTCCGACCTGCCGTACCTGCGCGGCGACGGCACGTCGAGCCTCGTCGGCGTCACCGCGGGCTGGTCCGACGATCTCGACGGCGACGGCACCCCCGAGGTGCTCGTGCGGGCCTACGGGGAGGCTGGCGCGGCGGGCACGGCCGGGGGCGTGGTGTATGTGGTGGACGGCCACAGCCTCGACGGCACCCAGCAATACGCCAGCGCCGTCGCCCACGCCATCATCGACGGGGATCAGGACGACGGGCACCTCGCGCCGGGCGAGACGAACGGCGACTTTGACGGCGACGGGGGCGTGGACCTGCTGCTGCTGAGCTCCGGCGACCGCGACCAGACCTGGGGCTTCGCGGGGGTGACCGGCATCGACTCGGCCATCACCTACGCCAGCGGCGCGGACCTCTCGGGCGGCGGGCGCTTCGTGCTCGGCGACGTCGCCCAGCCGCTCTGGATCACGTCCGAGAACTCCGACGACCTCCTCGGCTACTCCAACACCGTCGGCGACGTGAACAGCGACGGCCGGGTGGACCTCTTGCTCGGCGCCCCGGCGGGCACCTTCCTCGCCGGGCACATGGCCCTCTTCCTCAACGAGCTCTGAGGCGTGCGCCTCCCCGCGCCCCTGCGCCTCGGCGTCGTCACGCGCCGCGAGAAGCGGTTCTTGTCTTGGGGCGCCCTCCAAGACGGCCGGGAGATCGAGGCGCACTGCCCCAACCCCGGCGCGATGACGAGCTGCTGGTCACCCGGCGGCGAGGCGATCTTCACCGAGCACGACGACCCCCGGCGGAAGCTCCGGTTCACCTGGCAGGCCGCGCGGGTCGGCGGCGCCTGGGTGATCGTGAACACCCAGCTCCCCAACCGGCTCGTCGAGGAGGCCCTCACCGGGCCGGGCGTGCCGGGCATCGACGGCGCGCGGCACCTGCGCCGAGAGGTCGTGAGCCCCTTGGGGGAGGGGCGCTTTGACCACCTCGTCGAGCTGGGCGGCGCGCCGATGTTTGTTGAGGTGAAGGGGGCGTCTTGGCTCGCCTCGCCGGGGGTCTGCGCCTTCCCCGACGCCAAGACCGAGCGCGGCGCCCGCCACCTGCACACCCTCACCCAGCTCGTCGAGGCCGGGCACAAGGCGCTGATCCTGTTCGTGATCTGCCGGGACGACGCCGAGGCGGTGCGCCCCGCGCAGGAGGTGGATCCACGCTTCGCCGACGCCCTGCGGCGCGCCTATGACGCCGGGGTGGGCCTCCTGGCGCTGCGCACCCGCCTGGACGCCGAGGCGGGTGAGTGGAGCCTCGTGGGCCCCGGCGCGGTGATCCTTTAGCCGCGTCCCCGCGTCCATCTTTCGTTCTGCCGACCCCACCATGTTCAGGTTAGGGGTGGGGCGCTCGAAGATGGACTGATGGAGGTCGTGGTGAGTGCAGCAGGATCAGGCTCCCAAGAGGGCGCGACGCCGCCAGCGTCGTTGCTCATGATCGCGCTCGCCGCGCTGGCGTTCGCTGGGCTGGGCTGGCTCGCGTGGTCAGGCACCCTCGGCTTCAAGGCCCTCGGGCTCTTGGGGATCTCCGTGGGGCTCTACTTCGCCGGGCGGCGGAAGGTGGCCAAGGGCCCGCGCGGTCAGCTCGACATGGTGGCGAAGGTGCTCTTCACCATCATCGGCGGCGTCGCGCTCTTGCGGCACCCCATCGAGGTCGAGGGCGGGGCGAGGTTGCCGGTGTACGAGGCGATCAGCGCCTACATCGACCAGGTGGACTCCCAGACCTTCTTCTTCTACGCCCTCGTCGCGATGGCCGTGAAGTTTGTCGGCGTCATCAGCTCGGCCTACGCCTGGCACCTCCTGCTCGTCGGCCAAGGTATCCGGTACCCGTTCTGGTCGAAGATCATGACGGCGTTCTTGATCGGCCGGTTCATCGGCACCTTTATGCCGTCCACCATCGGGCTTGACGGCTACACGCTCTACGAGGCGGGCCGGTACAGCGGCCAGTGGCCCCGGGCGATCACCGCGAAGGCCCTTGAGAAGTTCATCGGCATCACCGGCCTGTTCTTGGGCATGGTGCTCACGATGCCCTTTGGGTACTCGGTCATCGTGGACGTGACCTCCGCCGCGGGCAAGCCGGAGTCCGCGCCGCTCCTCGCCGGGGCGATCACCGCCGTCGCCGGTGGAATCTCCGCCGTGGTCGTCGTCGGCCTCATCTTCCCCGGCGCCATCATCTTCGTGATGAACCTCGTCGGGCGTGTCGCCGAGGCCGTCGCGGGGGTGCCGGGCATCAAGGCCGTCGCCAACCGGGCCCTGGGCATGCTGCGGGGCTTCACCGACGCCGTCGGCGCCTACCGGGGGCAGCTCGGCCTGCTCATGACCGCGCTGGTCTCGAAGTTCATCACGCACTTCACCACCGCCGTCGTCTACTACTTCACGGCCTTGGCCATCGGCGTGACCACGGCGAAGTTCTGGCCCATCGTCTTCGGCTCGACGATTCAGATCCTCGCGACGATCTTCGCGCCGACCATCGCCGGTGAGGGCGCTCGCGAGGCCTTCCAGGCGCTCCTGCTCTCGAAGGAGCTCGGCGGCGTGGCCCAGGCGGTGCTCTCCGGCGCCTTGGGCTTCTTGGCCGCCGAGGCCGCGACCCTGTGGGGTGGCGCCTTCTTGTGGACGCGTAAGCCCGGCTGGCGCCCGGCCTTCACCATTGTGGACGGCAAGCAGGTGGACTACGCCTGGATCAACGACGACGAGGACGGCTCCTTCGACGCCGAGAAGCTCGCCCGCGCCCAGGCCCAACACGCCGCCCCGCCCGCGCCCTGAGCGGTCCCCCTCTCGACGAGCGGCCCTCACTTGAGGTACTCTTCCACTGGTGAGGGCGCGCGCTGCGCCCGTCGGAGCTGACCCATGCGCCTCCTCGTTGCCCTGACGGTCCTTGGGCTCGCTGCACACAGCCGCGCCGCGCTGGCCGCGTGGCCCGATGACATCAGCCTCTCGTCCTTGCCGAGCGCCTCGGGCGATCTCATCTGCGACAACACGGCCGGGGACAACCCCGATCTCCCGTCCTGTTACGAGACGGTCGTGCGGGAGATGGGCGTGGCCATCGCGAACAAGGGCTGGGCCCCGGCGGACTCCTTAGGCGTCAACGGCTTTGAGCTCGGGGTGAGCAACACCATCGCCTTCATCACGACGGCCGACTTCGGCGACGTCGGCCCCTGGGACGCGGTCCACGAGAACCAAGAGCCCCGGCAGACCTTGTGGATCCCCCGGATTCAGGCCCGCAAGGGGCTGCCCTTCTCCGTCGATGTCGGCGGCCAGCTCGGCTGGGTGGCGACATCGCGGCAGACGGTGTTCGGCGGCTACGCCCGCTGGTCACCCATCGAGGGCTACCGCCAGGGCCCCGACATCGCTCTGCAGGCGGGCTACGCGGGCTACGTCGGCAACTCCCAGCTTGAGCTGGGCGTGATGGACTTCTCGGGCACCATCTCCTACACCTTGCCCTTCGGCTCCTTGCTGAACATCAACAGCGCGAGCTTCGCCCCCTACGCGGGCGGCGGCAAGCTCTGGATTCACGCCAAGCCCCGGGTGAGCGCCGAGGAGGCCGAAGACTACGGCGTCTACGAGGTCTCGGGCTTCAAGAAGTCGCCGGTCTACGACGCCACGGACCCCTCGTTTAACCCCTGGGTGGTGCACGGCGGCTTCCGCCTGGTGAGCCGCAGCTTCGAGTTTAAGCTCAGCACCTCTTGGGCGCCGAAGGTGATGCCGACGCTGAACGTCGGCATGGGCTTCACCTACTGAGCGCCGCCGCGGCGCTGCGCTTCGCGGCGCTCCTCTTCGTCGGGATCTTCCCGGCGCTGGTGTTCGCGCGCCCGGTGCTCACCGTCGAGGCGGAGATCAGCGCCGATCTCCGCCGGGTCTGGGGCCTCATCCGCGTCGAGGACGGCGAGGGCCTGAGCTTCGCCGACCCCCTGGCGCGCCTGCCCGAGCCCGAGGACGACCTCGTGCTCACGCGCACCTACTCTGGCCCGCCGGAGCAGGGGAGCACCCGGCTCGAACCCTTGGGTGAGGGGCTCTACTGGTTTGAGACGCGGCTGCCGCGCCGCCTGGGTGACCTCGGCGTCGAGCCCGGCGAGGCGATGTGGGCCAACGGCGGCTTCTTGCCCCAGCCCCTGGTGAACGGGCGGGTGGCGCCGCTTGTGTGGACGGCCTCGGCGCGGCTGCCGCCGGGGGTGATGGGCGCCCTGAACGGCGTGGCCGGGGAGGGCGCCCTGCGGTTTGAGGGCGTCGCCGACCGCCTCAGCCTCGCGGCGATGGTGGACGGGCGGCTCACGACCTTGGCGCCGGGGCTCACGCTCTTGGAGCGCGGCCCGCGGCGCCACCGCCGGGACGAGGAGCTGCGGGCGCTCTACGCGCTCTTGCCGACGCGCGCGCCCCTGCTCATCGTCGAGACCGGCGACCAGCGCCGCCTGGCGCGCCCGGGTCCGGGGATGCTCTTCCTCGCCGAGCTGGCGTTCCGGCTCACGCCGCCCTTGCCGCGCCTGCACCGCGCCGGGGTGCTGGAGGGCATGTTGGTGGCCACCCTAGACGTCGAGGAGCTGTGGTGGCGGCAGCTCGCCGCCCGGGCCTTGGCCCAGGAGGCGACGGCGCGCGCCCGGGCCGAGGCGGCGGCGGCGGCGCGGCTCGGCGGCTGGATCCCCGTGGTGGACGCCTTGGTCTACTCCGGCCGCGCGCCGTTTCACGCCGAGGTCTTCTCCGAGACCTACCCCGGTGATCCGCTCCGGGACGATCTCGCCGAGCTCTTTAACCCCGAGGAGGTCGGGGGCGTGGCGGCGGTGAAGCTCGACGACCGCTACGGCCCGGGCACGGCGTCGGCGCTCACGGCGCGGCTGCTCGCCGGGGACGACCCTCCGACGGCCTGCGCGGCCATCGGGGTGCCCCTCGCGGAGCTTCTCGCCTGGCGCGCGCCGACGGCGACCCAAGACCTCCGGCTCAGCGTGCGCCCGGCCTTGGGTGAGCCGGGCTGGCGGGTGGAGGTGCGGCGCGAGGCCCCGCCGGAGGCCCCGGTGGAGCCCGTCGTCGTGGTGATCGACGGCGAGCGTTACCTCTGGGACGCCCCGCCCGGCGGGAGCGAGAGCTGGTCTTGGCCCCGCACCGCACGCCCCGGGGTGTCGTCGTGGATCCCGAGGGCCACGTCAAGCAGACCAGCGCCGCCGGGGACGCCTGGCCGCCTCGGGTGGTGCCCGTGCTCTACGCCGCGCCCACGAGCGTCAACCTCACCGAGCGCCTCTTCTCCGGCTCGGCCACCCTGCGCCTGCGCCGCCGCTACGACACCCGAAAGGCCGTTGACCTCGGCCTCTACGCCGACGAGCAGGTGCGCGCCGGGCTCAGCGTCGGGCTCTCCACCTGGGCGGGGCCGCTCCAAGATCGCCGCCAGCGCCCGCACTACTTCGTGATGAGCCTGAGCCCGATCTTCCTCAACCCGGGCTTTCGGCCCACCGATGATGGCCGGGTCGCCTTGGAGATGAGCCTCGGCTACGCCTGGGACAGCCGGGTGGGCTGGACCTTCCCCGTCGAGGGCGCCCGGCTGAGCGTCTCCGTGGACGGCGGCCTCGTGCCCTATAGCGACGCGCGCTGGGCCTCGGCCCGGGCCGGGGCCTTGGGGCTGTGGTCACCGCACCCCCGGGTCGTGCTCGCCGGGCGGGCGTCCTTGGGCCAGGCCTGGGGCCAGGTCGCCCACCGGCTCTTGGCCTTGGGCGGCAGCGGCGCCACCCGGGGCGTCGCGCCGGGCGCCGCCGTCGGCACCTCCCGGGCCCTCGGCGGCGTCGAGCTGCGGGTGATGCCCCTGCGGGACCTCTCGTGGCCCCTCGCCTGGATCTACTGGCTGGAGGACGTGCAGCTCACCGCGGGCCTGGAGGGCGGGGCTGTGGGCGGCGCGACGCTCTCCGGCGCCGCCGGGGAGGGCCGTTTTGGCGCCTTCGGCTGGTCCGGCGGCGTGCTGTTCACCGTCGATGGCCTGGGCCTCATCCCCGGCCAGCTCGGCTTCACCGCGGCGCGCCCGATCTGGGCGAGCCCGGGGGTGAGCCACGACCTCCAGCTCCTCGTGCGCTGGGGCCAGGAGTTTTAGGGCTAGACTCGTTTCAGCCCGGCGCCGCTCCCGGGTCTTTAGGCTTGACCCCTCACCGAGCCCGCCGTGCCCGCCTCTGAGACCGAGCTTCGGATCCTCTACCAGCGCTACGCGCCGGCCCTGCTCGCGCGCTGTCGGCGGATCCTCGGCGACGCTGAAGAGGCCCAAGACGTCGTGCAGGAGACCTTCGCCCGGGTCATCCGCCGCTGGGACGAGTTCCGGCAGGAGTCGAGCCCCTACACCTGGATGGTGCGGATCTCGACGAACCTCTGCCTCAACCGCCTGCGCGACAACAAGAGCCGCGAGGCGAAGCGCTCGATGCACCCCGAGGCCATCGTCGGCGACGGCTTCACCGCCCCCCACGACGATCGCAGCGACGAGGCGGCGCTCGTGCGCCGCGCCCTGGCCGAGGCCGATGAGCAGACCCGGGCGCTCATCGTCTACCTCTACTTTGACGACATGACCCGCCAAGAGGCCGCCGCCTTGGTCGGCCTGTCCCAGCCCACCCTGCGCAAGCGCCTCGACGAGTTCTTCGTGCGAGCCCGCCGCGCCCTGAGCGCCCCGGAGGCCGCCGCCTTGGCCACCCTCCTCGGCGTCTTGGTGTCCCGATGATCCTCCCTGAGCAGCTCAACGACGGGGATCGCCCCTCACGCCTCGCCTTGGCCCGCGCCGCGACCGGGGAGACCGCGCCGCTCGGCGGCCCCGAGGCCCTCGCCTTCGCGGCGGAGCTCCAAGACGCCGAGGCGAGCCTCGCGCCCTTTGACTGGGAGATCCTCCGCGCCGCCGCCGCCCGGGTTGAGGACAAGCCCGAGGCCGTCGCCGCCGCGCCCGCGCCGCCGCCGTGGTGGCGCCGCCTCGCCTGGGCCTTCGCGCCCCTCGCCGTCGTGGCCGCCGCCTTGGCCCTGGTTGTGCTCCCCGACGCCCCGTCGAGCCGGGCGAAGGGGGACGTAGACCTCGACTTTGTGGTGCTCCGTGAGGGCCGGGTGATGCCGGGGGTCGAGGGCCGGGTGTATGGCCCGGGTGACCTCCTGCAGTTCACCTACCGCGCCGCGGGCCACGAGCGGCTGGTGCTCTTGTCCATCGACGGGGAGGGCCGGGTGACGGTGTTTTACCCCAGCGCGGGCGACACGCCCCTCGCCGTGGTCCCCGGGGAGCGCCATGTGCTCGACGGCTCCATCGCCTTAGACGACGCCCCGGGCCCGGAGCTCTTCGTGGCGGTCTTCGGCCCGAGCGGCGTCGAGGAGGCCCGGGAGCTCGTCGAGGGCGCCTGGTCCCGCGGGGGCGCCGCGGCGGTCTCGGCGCTCAAGGAGACCGATCCCGCCATCGACGTGGTGCTGGTGCAGAAGCCGGAGCGCGCCCCATGATCACCCTCGGCGCGTTGACCCTCAGCGCGGGCCTCGCCTTCGCCGAGGTGCGCCGCTTCGCGCTCATCGCCGCGAACAACGAGGGCGACCCCGACTCCGACGCGCTCATCTTCGCTGAGACCGACGCCAAGAAGGTGCAGCGCACGCTCACCGAGCTCGGCGGCTACGGCCCCGCGGACGTGTGGATGAGCCTCGGCCGCGACCGCGCGACCTTACTCACGCTCTTCGGGGAGCTGCGCCGGGCCATCGCCGACGCCCGCGCCCAAGACGCCGAGGCGGAGATCGTCTTCTTGTTCTACTACTCGGGCCACGCTGATGAGGAGGGGCTCCAGCTCGGGCGCACCCAGCTCACCTATGAGGAGCTGGAGCGGATGCTCGACAACAGCGGTGCGGACGTGCGCCTCGCCCTGGTGGACGGCTGCAACTCCGGGGCGCTCACCCGGCGCAAAGGCGGCACGATGGCGCCGTCCTTTGTCTTTGACGTCACCGAGCGCCTGAACACTCAAGGCACGGTCATCATCACGTCCTCGACGGGCGACGAGGCCAGCCAAGAGAGCGACGAGATCGGCGGGTCCTACTTCACGCACTACCTCGTCTCGGGGATGCGCGGGGCCGCGGACGCCGACGCCGACGGCAAGGTGACGCTCTCCGAGGTCTACGACCACGTCTACCGCGAGACCGTGCTCAAGACGGCGAACACCCGCATCGGCGCCCAGCACCCCACCTTCGACTGGGATCTGGCCGGGGAGGGCGACGTGGTGCTCACCGACCTCGACCCGGCGACGAGCGCCTTGCTCTTCCCGGCGAGCCTGTCCGGGGCCTACGCCGTGTTTGACCTCGACCGCCGGGAGTTCGTCGGGGAGGTCGAGGCCGGGACGCAGAGCCGCCGCCTCGCCGTGCGGGAGGGGCGCTACCTCGTCCAGGTGCGTTTCCCGACCCACCTCAAGGTCGCTGAGGTCCGCGTGAGCGCCGGGCAGCAGCTCGACATGAGCGCGGCGAGCTTCCGCACGATGTCCTACAACGACGACGTCGCCAAGGGCCACATCGAGCGGGAGGTGCGCCGCGCCACCCGCCCGGAGAGCGCCGTGCGCCTGCTCATGGGCAGCTCGACGCCGGTGCAGGCCGAGGTGGCCGCCGAGCTCCTCCCGCCGATGGGTGTCGGCGGCGTGTCGTACCGGGTCGATTGGCGCGGCGGCCAGTGGCTCGCCGTAGACGTCTTTGGCGGCGCTGGCATGGGCACCCTGACCTTGCCTGAGCTCAACCTCAGCATGCCCGCCCGGTCGTCCATCGCCAGCGTCGGGGCCTCGGTGGGCTACGCCACCCGCTCGGGCTGGGCGGGGGCCCAGGCCGGCGCCGGGCTGCGTGTGGCGGGGCTCTACCTCGGTCGCAGCGTCGAGGACGGCGGCGACCCGCTCAACCAGTACGCCTTGGCGCTGAGCCCGGGCCTCGTCGTCTGGGGCGGCCTCCAGCCGGGGCGCCTCGTGCTCGACCTGGAGCTTCACCGCCAGATCGTGCCCTACACCCTGGAGGAGGGCGGCGCGGCGACCTTCCCGATGCGGGACGTGCTCCTGAGCGCCGGGGTGCGCTGGTGAGCCCCCGCTTCGCCGCCGCGGGCCTCGGCCTCGCCACGCTCACGGCCTGCGGCGGTGACCTCTCCAACGCCGTCTTCGTCGAGGACGCGGCCTTCCGGGCGGCCTTGCCCCAGCTCGGCGCCTCCTTGGCCTGGCCGGGGGGTGAGGTGACCGCCGAGGAGCCCGCCGAGGGCGCCGAGCTCCTGGCCCTCCCGCCGACCCAAGACGCCCTCGCCGAGCTCGCCAACGCCCAGGACCTCCTCCTGCTCACGCTCTCCCCAGTGCAGAGCCTCTCCCCGTCGGAGCGCGGCGAAGACTTCCGGGTCTGGGGCCCGTACCCCTTCGACGCCGCCCCGGGCTCGTTCTTACGCCTGGAGATGAGCCGCACCCGCGACCGCAGCCTCTACAGCGTCGCGCTCCAGGCCGCCGCCACGAGCCTCGGGCCCTGGACCGAGTTCAGCGTGGGCCTGTGGTCCGAGGAGCCCTTCGAGGACGACCTCGTCGGCGAGCTGAGCTGGGACTGGGACGCCTTGTTCGCCGCCACCGGGGCGGGCGGTGAAGGGCGCTTCACCTTCGCCTGGAGCGAAGGCGGCGAGCGCCTGCGCCTCAGCCTCGCGGAGATCGTGGCCTTGGACGAGGCGACGATGAGCGTCACCCTCGTGGAGGGCGGCGGGGAGCTCAACGTCGAGGCCCGGGTAGACCTCGACGACGCAGGGGCGCTGCCGGAGAGCCTCACCCTGCGCAGCGTCTGGGACGCCGCTGGGGCGGGCCGCGGCTCCATGCGCCTGAGCGGCGGCGATCTCGGGCTCGTCTCCAACACCGCCGAGCACTGCTGGGCTGAGGACGGTTCGCTCCGCTGGTTCAGCGACGAGGAGGGCTGGGGCACCACCACCGGAGACGAGGCCGCCTGCGCCTTCCCGCCCCCGTGAGCGCCGCGACTTGACGAAGCGCTCAGGCGGAGGCACGCTCATCCTATGGTCCCCCTCCGCACGCTCGCGCCGCTCCTCATCGCCCTTACCTTGGGCGCGTGCGGCAACCCGTGCTTGGAGATGTGCCAGCAGTACGAGCGGTACATCGCCGAGTGCGGCTACGGCTGGTCCACGACCTTCGCCGAGGAGGGCTGGACCTCCATCGACGACTGTTACGACGAGTACTGGGAGCCCTCGGACGACGAGCTGCACGTCTGCGAGGAGGAGACCGAGCGCTGGTCCCGGCGGAGCTGCTACTGAGCCTCCGCCGCTCAGCCCGGCGGACCGCCCGCGCCCAGACGCCGCTCAAAGATGAAGGTGCCGAAGGGCACAAGCGAGGCCACGAAGGCCGCGGCGACCCGTACGAGCCCCCAGCCCTCGACCCGCGCGACGCTCTGCAGCGCGATGAGGTACAAGAACACGAGCACGCCGTGGGCCCAGCCGACGAAAGGCACGAGGATCGGGTTGCCAAAGGCGTACTTGAGGGGCATCGCCACGCCGAACAAGAGCAACAACGAGAGGCCCTCGGCGCGGGCGACGTGGAAGAACCAGGTGAGGGTCGGCGAAGGGGCGTTGGTCACGCGGCCTCCGGGCGGAAGACCATCAAGGCGACGGTGGCGGCGAGGCCCAAGACGGCGACGACCGAGGAGAGGGGCGCGGGGCGGTCCTGCTCGACCACGCGGGTCAAGGCCAAGAGGCTCCCGAGCGAGGTGAGCAGGCTCGCCGAGATCCAGGGCGCGCCCATGCTGTATCCGCCTGCCTTCATCATCGCGTAGCCGAAGAGCCAGGTGAAGAAGAACGCCGGGG
>JAKLKD010000268.1 GCA_023150845.1 Myxococcota bacterium
AGCGGTGGGGGACCGGCGGCGCGGCGCGCAGGGCGGCGGCCAGGGCGTCGGCCTCGGGGCGCAGGGGGCCTGGGGGCACGGCGGCGAGGCCGTCGGCGGCGGCGCTGGGGTCACCGTCGATGCGCAGGGTGATCCAGGCCCCACGCAGGAGGTCGAGGCCGAGGGGGTCGGGGCTCGGCGCGGCGGCCAAGGTCAGCGCCGCGTCGTGGAGCTGCCCTGCGAGGTAGAGGCTCTCCGCCTCCCCCAGCGCGAGGCTGCCCCGGCCCGGCGCCTCGGCCCGGGCCTGGCCGAAGTACCGCGCCGCGTCGTCGTAGCGCCCGGCGCACCACAGCGCCTCCCCGGCCTTGAGCGCGCTGTCCGGCCGCTCCGGCGTCGTCGCGGCGAGCCGGGCGTACTCCAAGAAGGCCTCGTCGCAGAGCCCGGCGGCGCGCAGCTCGGCGGCCAAGGCGTCCGGCGGGGCGTCCTGGGCGTAGGCGGCGTTGACGGAGAGCGCGCTGAGCAGGGCCGCGCGGGCCGCGGGTCGCCTCATCGGCGCGGCTCCGGCACGGGGTCCACCAAGAACTGGCGGTCCCCGGCGACACAGACGGGGTAACGCCAGGCGTCTTGGGGGCGCATCAGCCGGGCGGTGGTGAGCGCGGCGCCGCGCAGGGGGCCGTGCTCGTGGAGGGCCTCGGCGGCGTAACGTGAGCAGGAGGGGTAGAAGCCGCAGCGCGCGCCGTCCGCCGGGGCGATGAGGTGGCGCCAGGCCCCCAGCCAGAGCCGCGCCGTGGCGTCGAAGGTGCTCGTCGGGCCGAGGTCCAGCTCCTCCGTGGGCGCGCCCTCCGCCGGGACGCAGGGCGGCGGGCCCGCGGCGCCGAGCCAGATCACCCAGGCGAGGCCGGTCACGGGGCCCCCAGGTACGGCGTCACCGCCGCCTGGACCGCGGCGCCGACGGTGGTGTCCGCGTCCATACAGGCCACCACGCTCGCCTGAAAGCCCTGATTTCGTGCGCCGACGGCGGGGCCCTCCTGAACCTCACACTCCCGCCGCGTCCGCGCCTCGGATTGCACGCAGGACTCCGCGAGGCGGTAGAGCAGGCCCATCACCCGCAGCTCCGCGAGCTGGAGGCCGAGCTCGGCGGGCATCGGCCCGGTCTCCGCGGCGAGGCGGGCGTCCCAGGCCACACGCAGGGCGCCCCGGGCCTCGTCAAAGCGGCGGGTCGCCCGCACGGCCGCGGCGCGGTCGGCCTGGGCCGGGGGGCCGCAGCCATCGCGGCCCGCGTCATAGAGCACAGTCCGGGGCGGGGTGTAGCCCGGCGTCGTGAGCCCCGCCTCCAGGGCCCGCATCGCCGCGACAAGGCGCGCCCCGTCGTCGAGGGGCGCCCAGGCGATGAGCTGGTGGACCTCACCGTCGGTGCGCCAGAAGAGCTGCCAGTACAGACGCGGCGCCTCTCCCGGGGCGGGGATCGGCGTGTACACCCAGCGCCCGAGGGGGGCGCCCGCGCCCTCGGCGGGGCCGACGTAGACCGTGCTGACCTCCAGCTCGTCCCCTTGGCTGAGCTGGGCGGCCCGGGCGAGGCGGTCGGGGCTGAGCACGGCCTCCACATCGACGCCGCGGGTGGCCCGGGCGCGCAGGTCCTGGAGCGTCGCCGCGTCGAGGGTACGAACCGCGAGGCCGCCGCCGGTCGGCAGGTGCCGGGCGCGTAAGCTCTGCCCGGCGATCACCGCTGGGGCGTCCTGCCACACCGCCCAGTCTGGCGCCAGGGGCAAGGTGAAGCGCCCGCCGGGGTCATCCCAGCCCGAGGTGAGCGCGGCGAGGCCGAGGAGCGCCCAGGCGCGGAGGGACCGACCCACAGCTCAGTAATACAGCGTGAAGAACAAGAAGCAGCAGATGAAGCCGCCTACGGCGGCCCCGGCCAGAAAGCCGCCCGTGGCCGCGAGGATCACCCACATCAGGGCCTCTTCAGACTCCGGCACGACGTCGCCGGGGAGAGACTTCGGGTCTAAAACAGGCGCGTTGACCACCAGCTCCGCCGGAGGGGATTGCGGCGCCGGGGCGAAGCTCGCGTCGACGAGGGGCGTCAGCTCTCCGGCGCGGCTCGGCGCGGCGGCGAGGGCCAGCGCGAGGGCGGCTGCGAGGGCGCGGACGACACGAGGCATAACCGTAGGCTCCTTTCGCAGGCAGTATACACCCGCGGCGCCCGGCGGCATGGCGGGCTCAGGGCTTGTAGCCCAGCGCGCGGAGCTGGGCGTCCACCGGGGCTGCGAGGGGGGAGGCCGAGGGCGGGTGGGTCGGCCGCCGCGCGGCCTCGGCGCGCACGGCGTCGAGGAGCGTCGGGTCCGGCGCCGCCAAGGGGGCGCGCTCGTTGGGGTCGGCGGCGAGGTCAAAGGCCGTCACCGCCCCGGTCCGGGCGTCGAGGATGAGCTTCTGGTCGCCGAGGCGCCCGGCGCGCAGGGCCCGGCCCTCGTCATCAGTCCCGGCGAGCACGACGCCGTCCAGCGCAGGGCGCGGCTCCAGCCCCGCGGCGTGACGCAGGAGCGCAGGCACCATCGCCGTGCTCACCGGGGTCGTCACCGCCCCGGCTTCAGCGCCGCCCGGCCAACGCACGAGCAGCGGCACATGGAGGACCTCCTCGTAGAGCGTGCGCCCGTGGCCAAAATCTCCGTGCTCCCAGAAGGACTCGCCGTGGTCCCCGACGACCACGATGACGGCGTCCTTGAGCCCACGGCGCTCCAAAGACACCAAGAGGTCGCCGAGCAGGAGGTCCGCGCCGCGCAGCTCCGCGTCATACTCCCGGAGGTAACGCCCGACCTGCAGCACGGGCAGCTCGCCGGGGTCCGTGAGCTGGAAGCAGCGCCCGAGCTGGTCAAACTGTGCTTGATCGAGGGTCGGCGCCGTCTCTTCGCCCCAGGTGGGCTCCTCCCGGCCACGGAAGGGCTGGGCGGCCTCGTAGGGGCAGTGGGGTTCAAAGTAGTGCGCCCAGAGGAGGAGCGGCCGCTTGGGATCCCGGGCGTCGAGGGCGCGCTCAATCTCCCGCTGGAGGTCGTTCCCGTTGAGGCTCGGCCAGGCGCGGTAGGTCGAGAAGCCCTGCTCCAGCCCACGAGAGGCCGTGAACAGGCTGTTCACGCCGAAGAACATCGTCTCATACCCGGCGGCCTGCAGCGTCTCGGCGAGGGTCTCCACCTCGGGGTTCAGGCTGAGCTCGCCGCGGGTGACGCCGTGCTCGGCGGCGCTGAGCCCCGTGAGCAGGCTCACCATCGACGGCAAGGTCCAGGGCGCCGGGCTCCAGGCGGCCTCATACCGCTGGGCGCTCGCCGCGAAGGCGCTGAGCCGGGGCATCGGGGAGCCCGCCTGACCGATCCGCGCCCGGTCGGCACGAAAGGTCTCGACGCTCACCACGACGAGGTCCGGGGGTGGAGGGGCCGCGGCCCGCTCAGACGCGGCGCAGGCAAAAAACGCCAGCGCCACGATCACCCTACTGGACCTCCAGGAGCATCGTCATCTGGGCGCCGACCGTAGAGGGCGTCGGGATGAGCCCCAAGAGCGGGGTGTACTCCCGGGTGATCACGACGGTCATGGAGTCCCAGGTGGACGAGCTGGAGTCAATCACCGCGCTCACCGCGCAGGCCGTGCCCTCGGAGGGGCAAGAGATGCCGTACCCTTCCAGCACAGTCCGGCTGCGGGAGATGGCCTCTACGTCGGGATCTCCCGAGGAGGGGTCAATGGTGACGCCGTACCGGACGCCGTCACGCACGGCGCCTAAGGTCGCCGACTGCTGGAAGAAGTACCAGCCGTACTCGACGATGACGGAGAAGATCGTGATCATCACCGGCAAGGTGAGCGCGAACTCGATGGCCGAGGCGCCGCGGCGGAGCTTTCGACGAAGTGACGTGGTCATCGTCATCAGTCCTGCAGCTCAAACAGCACAGTGGCCGTCGCCGTCATACGCTCCGGCGCGGGCACCATGCCGACGAGCGGCTCATAGGTGAAGTCGATGGTGCAGACGAGGGACTCCTCCGGGCTTGAGCCTTGGGAGACCGCGGTGAAGTTACAGAGCGACGGGTTTGTACCGCAGGGTGACCAGGCCGACATGAGGTAGGTCATGTGGGTAATGGCGGCGGTGTCGGGGCTGTCGGTCTGCGGGGTCACCGCCCCGGCGCGGCATCCATCACGGACGGCGTTCACCACGGCGGCGTGTAAGAAGAACACCCACGAGAACTCCATGATGCCCGTGAACAGCGCCACGAACACCGGGAGGATGAGGGCGAACTCGATGATGTTGGAGCCACGACGGGCACGGCGGTTGAGGACCATGTGTCACTGCACCAGCGCGATAGGGATGTCCAACGCGATAGACTCCATCATGTCGGGGAGATCCGTCGCGTCGTCTGTGTCCGCGAAGAAGCCGCGGCCCTTGATGAGGGAGCGCAGGCGGTTGCGGTGTAAGCCGATGTTGTCCTGGTTGAAGGACATGACGTAGATCGAGATGTCGTCCGCGGCGGCGCGGTTCGCGGCCTGACGAGCGGCGGTGTGCGCGGCGGTGTTGCAGGCGCTGGAGTAGGTCCAGGTGCCCGACATCGAGCCCAAGGTGACCGACTCACAGTCCGCGGAGTGCTCAGCGAGGAGAATAATCGACTTGAGCGCCTCTGTGTCACCCAAGGCGTTGAGCGACGCCGTCGCGAGGTCGAGGGCGCCCGCGATGTCTGTGCCAGGATAGAGCGGGTTCGCGGACTCGTCGCGCGGATACGAACAGTCGATCATGTTCGTCTCAAAGAGGTAGTCGCGATAAGCCGTGTTCCAGGGCATATAGTTGCTGTTGCAGCGCTCCAGACCCTGGGTGGAGTCGTTCTCGTCGTCGTCCCAGTCCGCGTACCAAGAGGCGTACTCCGAGGCGACGTAGCCCATCGGCGCGTACACGACGGGGTCACCCGTGTAGACCACGAGGCCGAGCTGGTCGCCGGGGAAGGGGCTGCCGTCGTTCCACGCGTACTCCAGGAGCCCCAAGAGCGCGTCACGAGCGCCCTCAAAGTGCTCCGTCTCACCGCCGTAGTTCCACCAGGTGATGCTGATGTCCAAAGCGACCATGATCTCGCGGGCGCGCAGCGCGCTCGTGGCCTGGGCCCAGACGTTTCCGGTGTTGCGGCCGAGCAGCGGCATCAGGAGCAGGCCCACCGCGCCTTGGGTCGAGCCCGAGTTGCGCGCCACGGAGACCTGAATGGCGTTGTCGTAGGCCGCGGCGGGGTCGAAGGTCTTGGTGCTGAAGTCCCAGCCGCCGAAGACGATCGTCGTCTCGGAGTCGACGACGACGGAGTCGCCGACGACGGTGTTCATGCCAAGAACGGCCTCAGCGACGTCGTAGGCCTGGCTCTGGTCACGCTCGTTGCGCAAGACGATGAGCCCGGCGTGGGCCGCGGCGTCGGCGGCGTTCTGCGCCTGGTTGTCGGCGAGGAGCAGCCAAGACATGTCAACGGCCAAGGCGGCGAAGCCCAAGACGCCGATCATCGACACGCCGAAGAGCACGGCGTAGTTACCACCGCGGGCGCGGCGGGCCGCGTTGGGGCGGCGCGCTGGGCGGGCCAGCTGGACGTTCATTTGGTCTGGCTTCTCCATGATCTTCGGAACTCCCTTCGAGAGCCTGATGCGCACGAGCTCTGGGTGAACCGCCTCGTCATCTTCCAGTGTACACCAAGCGGGCTGAGTCGCAGCGCCGGGGCGGCGGGCTCAGCGTCGTGGTGGACGCCCGGAGTTCTCAATGACGGGAGGAGCCCTAGGCGTAGAGGGGTGATCAGCCTCTACACCTACGCATCATATCCTACGCGGGCCGAATGTTGATGAAAATTTTCTTTCATCGTAAAGATCAGCCTCAGCTCTCCATGTCGTCCTGATCTTTGCCGCCGCGGATCACCTGAAAGCCCTTGCGCGTGCGCTCGGCCTCCAGGCGCGCGAGCTCAGCCTGGATGCGGCGGCGCTCCCAGAGCAGGCGGATTCGGCGCAGGTTGAGCCAGTCGCGGCCCATGGCGAGGCCGACCGCCATGCCGCCGAGGTGGCTCGTGACGCTCACGCCACCGCCGAGGCTCAGCGCGCCCAGGAGCTCGATGCCCAAGAAGATCAAGAAGAAGGTGCGCGCCTCCAGCTCCCCGAAGAACATGAAGCTGACGCGCTGCCGCCAGAGCGTGCCCGCCCAGCAGGCGAAGATGCCGTTGATCGCCCCGGACGCGCCGAGGTGCGCGACGCTCCACCAGGCCGACGCCGACGAGTCCGCCGGGGCGAGGGCGTGGGTGAGCCCGCCGAAGAGCAAGGTGAACAGGCCGCCGCCGAGCGCCCCCGCGGCGTAGGCCTTCAGCGTCGTGCGGGAGCCCCGCAGAGACTCCAGCTGCGCGCCGAACATCCACAGGAGCAGCATGTTCCACAGGAGGTGGCTCGGCGCGACGGGGTCGTGGAGGAACACCGAGGTCACGAGCTGCCAGACCGCGCCCTCGGTGAGCACCTCCCGGGGCACGAGCAGCAGGCGGTCGAGGCCCGGCAGGCCGACGCGCAGCCCGACGAGGTAGAGCACGTAGATCACCACGTTGGCGATGATGATCTTGAGCACGAGCGAGCTCGACGGCGGCATAGGACTCTGCGAGACGCGGCGCTGGCGCATGGTGCCTCCGGGGAGCCTCTAACACAGCCTCGATGGCGCCGAGGCGTTAGGTGTGTGGTCCTCTCTGCCCGGAGTTAGTCCATGAACCCCCGCGTCGTCGCGCGCCGCCTCGGCCCTCGGCGTGGGTGTGCCTTCGGCCTGCTCGGTGTCTTGGCTGTCCTCGGCGTCGGGGCGCCCGCCGAGGCGCATCCCCTCAACGGCGTGGTCCCGAGCCACGCCTTGCGGCTCACGCTCCGGGAGGGCGCCCTCACCGCGGACTACAGCCTGCGTGTGCCCACCCACGAGATCGTGCAGGAGCTCAACGCCCTGGACCTCGACGCCGAGCGGCGAGGCCTCACCCGCCAAGACAGCGACGCATTCATCGCCACGAAGCTCGACGAGCTGCGCGACGGCCTCGTGCTCCGGGCCGACGGCGCCCGGGTGAGCTGGACCCGCGCGCCCCGCGACGCCCCGACGGGCCTCGGCAACGTGCGCCACGTCCAGTTTGACCAGCTCCTCGAGGCCCAGCTCCCGCCGGGGGTGACCACCCTCACCCTGTCCAACGGCAACCTCCCGGACATGCTCAGCCACTACATGACGGAGGTGGTCGTCGACGGGCCCATCTGGCTTGAGCGCTGCTCTCTGTGGACCCTGGAGGGTGACCGTGTGCGCCAGAGCCGCGACGGGCGCTGGGCCATGGAGGAGTCCGGCCGGGAGCTGGAGCTCACCCTCGCGCCGCCCCTCGGGCCGGGGATGGACCTGCTCTGGCGGCTCAACAATGTTGTTGTAGATGGGCCTCGCCCCGCCATCGAGGCCCGCCGCGCGGCCGCCCTCACCCGCGCCCAGGCCGGTGACCTGCCGGAGCTGCCCCTCGCCGTGGCGCTCGTCGCGGCGCCCCTGGCCGCCGCCGGGAGGCCAGGCC
>JAKLKD010000269.1 GCA_023150845.1 Myxococcota bacterium
CGCCGGTGGGTTGAGCAGGGCCTCGACCTCCTGGCGTCGGCTTACGGGCAGGACAGCCCCCGCGACGGTGAGGGGGAGCATGCCGCGGGTGGCGTCGGCCATGGCGCGCCAGGCGTCTTGGGTGGGGCCCTCGCCGGGGTTTATGTGGTTCGGCTCGCGGACGAAGACGATGAAGCGGGCGTCGGCGGGCTGCGCGGTGAAGAGGTCCTCTCCGTAGAAGATCTCCAGGCTGAAGGACCGTGAGGTGCCGGTGAGATCGTAGCGCAGGCCGTGGTTGAACAGGGTGAGGGTGTGGGGGCTGTAGAGCTCAAGGGCGGCGCCCGGCTTGGGCGGCTCACCCTCGGCGCGGATCACCTCCTCGACGATGACCCGGGCCACGTCCACGGGGTAAGACGTCCGAATGACCTCACCCCGGTTGTTGGTCAGGGTGTAGGGCACGTCGAGCTTGCGGGTGGGCGGCGTGTCCTGGCGCACGATCAGGACGGTGCCCCAGCGCTGGACGACGTCCCTGAGGGGCAGCTCCTCGTAGAAGACCTGGGACAGACGCGCCTCCGTGGGGAGCAGCAGGGCGGCGGTGAGCAGCGCCAAGAAGGCGGCGAGGCGGCGGATCACGCGCAGCCCTCACCCGGGAAGGCCACACAAGTCGTCGCAAGGGGCGCGTTGACCCGGAACATCGCCCGGTCCTCGTTGGTGATGAGCAGGGCGTCGCCGTCCCAGGCCACGGACTCACACTGCTCCAGGGCGCCTTGGTCCAGGGGGATCTCCTTGAGCGGCCGGGAGAGCCAGTCCTGCCCGTCCTCGGGGCGGCCGAAGAGGAAGAGCGCGTGGTAGCTCAGCACGGCCAAGGTCTCCCCGTCGGCGGAGAGGTCGGCGGCGGTCACCATGCCGCCATAACGCCGGGGGTCGCCGCCGATGTTGAGCTCGGAGATGCGGCTCAGCGTGACCTCGCCGCCGCCCAAGGGGTCGGGGACGGCGTAGAGCGTCGTGGAGAGGTCCCCGCTGCGGTGTTTGGTGAGGATGTAGAGGCGCTCCCCGTCGGCGAACAGCGCCTCGGCGTCAAAGTCGAGGAGCTCGGGGTCGCGGTCGGGGTAACGGATGGGCACCCGGCGGCTGGCGACGGCGGGCCCGCTGAGGCTCGGCTCGGCGTCGAGGAGGTAGAGCGCGAGGTCCTCCCGGGTGTTCGTGTTGTCGCCGATGTCCCCGATCCACAGCCGCCCGGCGCTGTCTAAGGTCAGGTCCTCCCAGTCGATGTTCTTCGCGTCTTCGACGGGCAGCTCCGCCAAGAGCGCGCCTTGGCCATCGACGGCGAAGATGCGCGCCGAGTCGCCGGAGTCGTTGTGGGTCCAGAAGACCCCGGCGTGCGCGCGGCTCTTGATGAGACCTGAGGGCTCGGCGACGGCGCGATCGAGGGTCCCGAAGGCCCCGGCGGGCAGGCGCGCGCAGCCGAAGGAGGCGAGGAGCAGGACGATGGGCATAGTTGTTTTATACTCCGCTTGAACCTCACCCCGGAAGCAGGATGCTCTGGCTCGTGCTGATCTCGTGCGCCGACTGGCCTGACGGACCCCCTCCGGCCCCGTCCGCCCCGTCGTCCGTGGACACCATGGACGAGGGCCCGAGCGAAGCGCCCGTCGCGGAGGCCGCGCCTGGCGGCCCCAACCGGCCCCCCGCCATCCGCGACCTCACGTTCACCCCCGAGGACCCGACCTCCCAAGACGACCTCCGCGTGCGTTTTGAGAGCAAGGATCCCGATGGGGACATGGTCTCGAGCGCCGTGCGCTGGTTCGTGAACGGCGAGCCCGTGCCGGGGGAGTCCCGGGACAGCCTCCGCCACGCCTTCTTTAAGAAGGGCGATCGGGTGACCGTCGAGATCGAGGTGAACGACGGCCGCGCCACGGCGACCGAGCGGCCCCCCGAGGTCGTCATCGGCAACGCCCCGCCGCGGCTCTTGTCGAGCCCCCGGGATCTTCGCGGCGGCCTCGACGGCCTGCAGATCCGCGCTGAAGACCCCGACGGCGACCGCCTGACGTACAGCGTCGAGGGCGGCCCGGCGGGGCTCACCATCGACACGGCCGGGGTGCTGCACTTCCAAGGCAGCGCGTCGGACGCCGGCGCCGGGCGGTTCAACGCCCAGGTGAAGATCGCCGACAGCTCCGGGGAGTTTGTGGCCTTGCCCGTCTCCCTCGACCTGAGCGCCGGTCGCGAAGACGAGCGGAGGATGCGCGGTCAGTAAACACGTTCAATGAACGTGTTTAGGCGGGCGAGGGGTCGTCCGGCGTCGGCAGCCAACGCACGGAGACGATGGTGAGCGCCCGGGGGCCCTTCGGTGTGCTCACTGAGACCTCGTCGCCCTCGGCGCGGCCGATGAGCGCGCGGCCGATGGGGGACTTGTAAGAGATGCGGCCCAGCTTGGGGTCGGACTCGTCCTCACCGACGATGGCGAGGGTCTGCTCCTCGCCGTCCTCGTCCTCGACGGTCACCGTGGCCCCGAAGCGCACGACCTCACCCTTGAGCGTGGCGGGGTCGATCACCTCGATGCCGTCGAGGCGGCCCTTGAGCACGCCGAGGCGGCGGTCGATCTCCCGGAGGCGCTTCTTGCCGTAGATGTACTCGGCGTTCTCCGAGCGGTCGCCCAGAGACGCGGCGTAGGCGACCTCGGCGGTGATCTTCGGGCGCTCGACCTTGAGGAGCTGGTCAAACTCCGCGACGATCTTGCGGTAGCCCCGGGGGGTGACGTAGTTGGCCATGGGCTCGGATCCAGCGCGAGGGGAGGGGAGCGCCGATCGTAACCCAGACGCGGCGTCGCTTCCCGACCGGGGGTCCGGCGATTACGGGAGAGCGATGGACACGCACCTGCACAACGATCCGCACCCGCACTCGAGCCTCCGCCAGATCTTCTTGAGCGGGCTCCTGGCGCTGCTCCCGCTCTTCATCACCTGGAAGATCCTCACGGTCATCTTCCACGCCGTCGATGGCCCCCTCGGCGTGCGCATCGACGCCTTCTTGACCTGGCTCGCCCGCGCCTTGCCCGGTGGGCCCTACCACATCCCCGTGCTCTCCAACGCTGAGGGCCTCGTGCACGTGCCGGGTCTCGGCATCCTCGCGACCATCGGCATCGTGCTCGGCATCGGCTGGCTCGCCCGCCTCGTGGTCTTCCGCTGGGCCTTTGAGTGGTTTGAGCGCAGCATCGCGTTTGTGCCGGGCGTGGGGCGGCTCTACCACGCCAGCCGTCAGATCGTGACGACCTTCACCGAGGCCCGGAACATCCCCTTCACCCAGGTCGTGATCGCCGAGTACCCCATGGTGGGCCGCTACACCCTGGGCTTGCTCGCCAAGGAGCGGCTCACCACGGAGCCCGACGACGATCGGGTCGTGGTGTTTTTCCCCTCCAACCACCTGCACCTCGGCTACCCGGTGGTGATGCCCCGGAAGGACGTGCAGCCCGTCGATATGCCCGTCGAGGACGCCATCAAGTTCTTCGTGTCTTGCGGCGTCATCGGCGACGACAAGCTCTTGCGGTGGCAAGGGCAGCCGGTGAACGTGCTGCCCGAGGCCGCCCCCGCCTCGTCGCGGGCCGAGGTGCAGGCGCCCCGCGCCGCCCTCAGTTGAGCACCTCGACGACCTCGACGAGCACCTGACCGATGGCGCCCTCGGGGATCGGCGTGCGCACGGGCACGCTGCCGCCCGCGGGAACAGGGCCGGCCTCCAGATCGACGCGGATGGGCTCCCCGGCGGTCTCGAAGCTGATGCGCACCTTCACCTTGGGCACGTCCACCTTCGCTTTGCTCTCGACGAGGCCGATGACCTCGGTCTCGTTCGCCTCGGAGAAGACGCCCTTGAGCTGGGCGAGGAGCTCGTAGCGGGCCTCTTGGGCCTCGGCCTCGGCGACATCAACGGCGAGGAGCGGGTCGGGGTACTCCTTCGCGATGGCCCGCCAGGTGGCGGAGACCCGGCGCCAGTCCTTCTCGGCGATGGCCTTCTCGACGGACTTGCGGGTGGTGAAGACGAACTCCAGGCGGGTCTTGACGCGCAGGCCCTCCGGGGCCTCGGTCACGATCCACGAGAACTCGGTGGTCTCCGGCTCTCCGAAGCTGCCGTCGGGGTTCACCTTGGGGCTCACCCGGGTCAGCGGCACGGCCCAGCCCTCACCGCCCGCGCTCTCGACCTTGCCCGCGGTGCAGGTGGTCTTGGCGCGCAGCTCGGCGAGGCGCTCGGAGCCGACCTTCTGCAGGCCTGCGGTGGGCGGCAAGGCGTCGAGCGCCGCGAGGTCGGCGGCGACGAGCAGGGGGTCGAGGAGCTTACGGCCCGCCTCGTCGACGGCGAGGCCCGGGAGCGCCTGGCAGGTGGCGACGGCCGTGGGGACGGGGTCCGTGCAGCCGGTGAAGAGGGTGAGCGCGGAGAGGGCGGTGGCGGCGAGCGTGAGACGAAGCGGAGACATGGGCACCTCGGGGGAGCGCGCTAAGCCTAACTCAACCTTTAGCGCGCGCTCAGCGAGGATCCTCGGCCCCCGGCGCGCCGGGCCGCCAGCCCCGTCGCCACGCCCAAAGATGGCGGGTGAACTCCCAGAGGGTCTGGGCGCGCACCTTCGACGCGCCGCCGACCCGGGGCCGCATCACGGCGTCCACCTCCGCCGCCTGCACGCCGAGGGCCTGGGCCTTGAGCATGAGCTCCGGGTCCAAGAACCAGTCCGTCGAGGCGAGCTCCAGCCGCTCATAGAGCCCCCGGGTCATGAGCTTGGGGCAGCCGTTGGTGTCCGTCGTCCCGAGCCCGAAGGCGCGGCGGGTCACGAGGTTGTAGGCGCCGCTCACCACAGCGCGGGTGGGGCCGTCCTCGCGGCGCACCCGCCGGGCCTTCGCGAGCTGCACCCCGGGCCGCCCGAGCTGGGACCAGACCTGGGCGACGACCTCGGGGTCGATCTGCCCGTCGCCCCAGCTCCAGCCGAGCGCCGGGGTGCGGAGGGCCCGGAGCCCCTGCAGCACGCCGCCGCCGTAGCCCGCGTTGGGGGAGAGGTGCAGGGCCTCGTGGCCGAGCTCCGCGGCCAAGGCGTCGACGAGGCGCGGGGTGTCGTCGGTGGAGCCGTTGTCCACCATCAAGAGCAAGAACGGCGCGCCGACGGCGCCTAAGGCCGCGTGTAGGCCACGCACGGTGCGCTCGACGTTCGTCGCCTCGTCATAGAGCGGCAGGACGAGGCCCAGCGCCGGGGGCAGAGCGGGAGCGCACATCAGCCGAAGAGGCTCTGCTGCTGCAGCGCGCCGATGGTGCCCCAGCGGCGGCGCACCGCGCTGGGCAGGGCCTCCCCGCGGCTCAAGAAGCCCTGAATCCAGGCCCGGGTGATGGGGTCCGAGGGGTAACCCGAGCCGAGCAGCGCCCCGGGCCCGAGCTCACGCAAGGCGCGGTCCCGGTGGACCTTGGCGAAGACGCTCGCCGCGCCGCAGGGGAGGTGGTTGAGGTCGGCCTTGGGCTCGACGACGAGGGCGGGGGCGTAGTCGAGGCGGCCCAAGAGGCGCTTGCAGAAGGCGGGGATGCCCCGGGGGTTACAGGGCGCGTCGATGATCACCCGGTCGGGGCGCAGGCTCAGGATGAGTCGCACGAAGGCGTCCTCCTCCAGGGTGTTGAGGTTGCCATCGTCGATCTGCGCGGGCTCGATCGGCTCCACCGCCCAGCGCCCGATCGTGCCGAGGGGCTCGATGAGGGCCTCGCGGCGGGCGGCGCTCAGCAGCTTGGAGTCGGTGACCCCGGTGGCGCGGAGGCGCTCAAGCTCGGCGTCCTCGACCAAGAACGCCCCGACGACGAGCGGGCCGAGCACCGCACCACGACCCGCCTCATCCAACCCGAGCGTACGCATCTGCGCACTCTAGCCGCGCAGATGGCCCAGGACAAGCTGTAGACCGAGTGAATCCGTGGTCAAGGCCCCTCCCGTCTCGCCTTCCCTCCTTGACACAGGCGGGGGGCCTGCCATAGAGATCGCCACCTGCCGGAGGCCCGTATGGGCGTCGCCTATCTCCCGATCCTGTTCGCAGTCCTCATCGCCGTCGTGTTCAGCCTCGCGTTCGTCGGGCTGAGCAAGTACTTCGGCCCGCAGCGCCCCACGGCCTCCAAAGAGGCGGTGTATGAGTGCGGCGTGGCGCCGGTCGGCTCGGCCAACCAGCGCTTCTCGGTGAAGTTCTACCTCACCGCCGTGCTGTTCATCCTCTTCGACCTTGAGGCCGTCTTCCTCTACCCCTGGGCAGTGGTCTTCCGCGACTACGTCTACTCGTCCGTGTCGGGCGCCGGGATCTACATCTTCACCGAGATGTTCTTCTTCTTGGGCGTGCTCTTCCTCGGCTGGTACTACGTGGTCAAGCGCGGCGCCCTGGACTGGGATTAACCACCTCACGCGAACTCCTCGGGGCCCCCCACCACCACGCCCCACCCCCTGCAACGCGGAGCCACTATGGGCTTGGAGAGCCAGCTCGACAACCCGTTCCTCACCACGACGGTCGACACCGTCGTGAACTGGGGCCGTAAGTACTCCATGTGGCCGCTGCCCTTCGGCACCGCCTGCTGCGCCGTGGAGTTCATGGGCGTCGTCGGTCCGAAGTACGACATCTCCCGCTTCGGCGCCGAGCTCGTGCGTTTCTCGCCGCGCCAGGCCGATCTGCTCCTCGTGATGGGCACGGTCACCCAGAAGATGGCCCCCATCCTCAAGCAGATCTACGACCAGATGCCCCAGCCCAAGTGGGTCGTGTCGATGGGCGCCTGCGCGTCCTCCGGCGGGTTCTACGACAACTACTCCGTCGTGCAGGGCATCGACGAGATCATCCCCGTCGACATTTATGTCGCTGGCTGCCCCCCGACCCCCGAGAACGTCCTCGGCGCGGTCTACAAGCTCCAGCAGAAGATCAGCCAGGAGAAGGTCGCCGCCTGGCGGTGACATCACCCTCTTCGGGAGCCTCCTATGGACCAGTCGCAGATCACCGACCGCCTCAAGGCGCGGTTTGGTGAGCGAATCCTCTCTACCTACGAGCTCTGCGGTCAGCAGGCCGTCTCCATCCTCCCCGCCGATCTGGTGGAGGTGCTGACGTTCTTGCGCGACGACCCCGAGCTGCGCTTCAACATGCTCATGGACGTCGGCGGCGTCGATTATCTGGGCTACGGCGGCGACGGTGACGACGAGGACGAGGTCCGCAGCCACCGCTTCGAGATCGCCTACCAGATGTTCTCCTACGACCTGCGCCACCGCTACCGCGTCAAGGTCGTGGTGAAGGACGACAGCGTCGAGGTGCCCTCCTTGTGGGAGATCTGGCGCGGCGCGAACTGGATGGAGCGTGAGGTCTACGACATGTTCGGGATCCGCTTCACCGGCCACCCGAACCTGCGCCGTATCCTCAACCACGACGACTTCGAGGGCCACCCGCTGCGGAAGGACTACCCGATCAACAAGCGGCAGAAGCTCTCCCGGCCCATCGACCACCTCCTCACCGACAAGCAGGAGTGGGCATGAACACCCCCAAGCTCCCCGCGGGCGTCGAGACGGTC
>JAKLKD010000270.1 GCA_023150845.1 Myxococcota bacterium
GCCTCGGCCCGGGCGGGGCGGGCCCTGCTGCTGAGCGAGGCGGCCCCGGCGCGCTGGGGGGCGGCGCGCTCCGGCGCGGTGCTGCGTTGGGTCGTCGGCGACGGCGCCTCCACCCTCGACCCTGGCCTCACCGAGCGCCTGCTCGGCCACGCCGAGGGCCTGAGCCCCGCCGACGTCTCCGGCGTGCCCGCCTCAAGCCTCGCCTGGCCCCGCCGCGTCGACGTGCCGCTCAGCGCCTTGGAGCTGCCCGCCCCGGTGAGCCGCCGCCTGCAGCTCGCCGTCTCCCACGCGCGGGCCCGGGTCTCCGCGCCTTGGGAGCGCCGCGGGGGTTACCGCCTCTTGCTCTCGGGCCTGCCCGGCACCGGAAAGACCCTCACCGCCTCCGCCGTCGCGACCGTGCTGAATCGGCCCCTGGCCCGCATCGACCTGTCCTCGGTGCTCTCCAAGTGGCTCGGCGAGACCGAGCAGCGCCTCGGGGAGATCTTCGATCTGAGCGAGGCCACGGGCGCGGTGCTCGTGCTCGATGAGGCCGAGAGCCTCTTCCGCCAGCGCGACAGCGGGCCCGGCGGGAGCGGCGGGCTCTCCACCGCCGTCGGCTTCTTGTTGAGCCGCCTCGACGAGTTTAAGGGCGCGCTCATCGCCACGACCAACCGCGCCACGGACCTCGACGAGGCCTTCTTCCGGCGGTTTGACGACTACCTCGTCTTGCCGATGCCCGACGCGCCCACCCGGGAGCGCCTCTGGCGCCGGGGCCTCGGCGACCCCCCGGGGATCGATTGGGCGTTGCTCTCCGAGCGGTTCATGCTCAGCGGCGGCCTCATCGACGGCGCCTGCCGCCGCGCCTTGGCCTGGTCCGCCGAGGCGCCGCTCATCACCCCCGTAGTCTTGGCGAGCCTCGCCTTGGAGCTGGAGAAGAACCAGCAGTCGGCGAGCGTCGTCTACGCCTGCGCTTATGGCGAGGCCGTTCGGGCTTGGCTGGGGGAAGAACGCTGAACATGTTCAGTCAAGCCGCACCCGCACCGCCCCGAGCTCCTTCGGCTCCAGCTTGTAGAGCCCGCCGCCGTACACCCGCGCCTCGTGGGTGAGCGCCTCCGCCGGGAGCGCGTTGAGGGCGGCCCAGAGGCGCTCCAAGACGCCAGGATCGGCGGCGATCCGCTCGCTGAGCGCGGGCTTGGGGTGCAGCATGAGGTAGACGTTCGCGGCGATGGCCTGGGAGCGGTTGAGGATGAACCGAAACGGTCGGCCTTGGCCCGCGCGGGCCATGTACGTGCAGACGATAGGCGCGGGCCCGCGGCGCTCTTGGCTGTACCAGGGTCGCCGGTGGCGGCAGAGGTAACCCGAGGAGACGCTGGGCACGCCCGTCTGGAGGTGCGCCCACAAGGCGGGGAGACGCTCGGCGAGGGTCTCCTCGGGCAGCTCACAGCGGAGGAGCCAGCGCGGGTTGGGCAGGTCGGGCGCGCCGTCCGGGCGAGACTCCACACGGTCGGTCTGGAGCAGGCGAGGGGGCGGCAGGAGCGGCACACGAAGCTCCGCGGGGAGCCGCAGGGCGCTCACCTGGGCGTCACTGAGCACAAACAGCCGGTTCCCCCCGGTGGCCACCCCGCGGCGGATGGTGAACAGCTCAGCCAGGGGCACACCCTCGGGCGCCGGGGCCGGGCTCAGCTCCCGTCGCCAGCGGCTCGCGGCGCGCAGGGCGGCGATGGGCACGAGGCGGGTCTGTGTGGGGTGTTCCGGGTCGCCGAAGGTGAAGGTGACGTGGTGGTCCGCGGGCGGCGGCTGGTGCTCAAACACCAGCACGGCGGAGGACACCAAGGCGTCGCCGAACTGTGAGGCGGCGGGGTCCATGCGGTGTACCCGGCGTAAGGTCACCCGCTCCAAGAGCAGGCGGCGCGCGGCGGCGGCGTAGCCCACGTCCAAGACCTCGCTGGGGATCAACCACACCCCGACGCCGCCCGGCGCCATCCAGTCCAGCGAGAGCAGCAGCAGATCGACGTAGAGCCCGCTGAGCCCCGATCGCCGCGTGCCCGTCTGTGTGAGGATCCGCGCCTTGAGCCGGGCCTTGTGCTCCGCGCTGAGGTGGTGATGCCGCACATACGGCGGGTTGGCCACGATGAGCGTCGCGGCGGCCTCGGCGGGGTTGGGCGGCGGGAGCGCGGTGAAGTCGCCGGGGATCAGGCGCAGCGGGGTCTCCGCCCAGAGGGTCTGGGCATAGCCGAGGGCGAGGGGGTCAAGCTCTACGCCCAAGGCGTCTTGGATGGGGCGCTCACCGGCCTCGCTGAGCAGGGCCGAGTACAAGGCGCCGGCGCCGATGGAGGGGTCCAAGAAGCGGATCGGCGCGGTCGGGGGGAGGCTCTGGAGCCCCAGGCGCACGAGCGCCCGGGCGAGCGCCGGGGGCGTGGCGAACTGGCCCAGGCGGTTCCGCGCCTCACCGTCGCGGGCGGCGTCGAGCTCGGCCTGGGCGGCCTGGCGGCGGCGCTCCCAAGGGGGCGGGGGTGGCTCAGGTGGGTTCACCTCCAGAGCCTAACCCCCGCGCAGGGCGCCTGACGCGCCGGGCGGCTCAGCGCCAGGCCGCCACGTTCCGCTGGGCCCAGTCGGCGAGGCGCTGGGGCGCGCGGCCCGTGACACGCTGCACCTCGTCGGTGAGCCCGGCGGTCCAGCCCGCGCGCACGAAGCCGTACAGGGCGCTCATCGTGCCGACGCCCAGCTCGTTCATGCCCCAGGAGCGCATCATCCCGACGTGCTCCTCGGGGGAGATGTCCTGGAACCGCACGGGCTCGCCCAGCGCGTCGCTGAGGATCGCCGCGACCTCGTCGTGGGTGAGGCTCTCGGGGCCGGTGAGGGTCCAGGCCTCGCCGCTCGTCTCGCCGAGGAGCGCCACGGCGGCGGCCTCGCCGATGTCCGCGGTGGCGATGAAGCCCGTGCGGCCTTGGCCCGCGGGGAGCGCGATGACCCGGGCGCCCTTGATGCCCCCGCCGTAGAAGTTGATGAGGTTCTCAAAGAAGAAGCTCGGGCGCAGGTGGACCCACTCGACGCCGAGGCCCTCGATGACGAGCTCAAGCTGGCGGTGCCCGCTCGCGGGGTTGTTCTCGACCCCGGCGGCGGAGAGCTTCACGATCCGCTTCACCCCGGCGTCCTTGGCGGCGCGGAGGAAGGCCGTCCCCGCGCTCACCTCGTCCTCGCGGAAGGGCGGCAGGCAGAAGTAGACGGCGTCGACGCCCGCGAGCGCCGCGGCCCAGGTCTGCGGATCGGCGATGTCGAAGGCCACGGTGGTCGCGCCGGGGAGGCTCAGGCGGGCGGGGTCGCGGGTGGCGGCGCGCACGTTGGCGCCCCGGGCGACGAGGGAAGAGACGACCTCGCGGCCGGTGGCGCCGGTGGCGGTGAGGACGAGGACGGTGCGGGACATTGGAGCCTCCGAAGGACGTTGTTTGGGTTCGCCCTCTTCTTGTAAGGTGGATCCAATCGTGAGTACACTGCATCTTCTTCACCACAACATGAGCGCTGTTCATGAAACCTGGCCCGCTCCTCACGCGCCTTGAGCTGCACCACCTCCGCGCCCTCGACGCGCTCTTGAGCGAGCGGAACGCCACCCGGGCGGCGGCGCGGCTCGGCCTCACGCAGTCGGCCCTAAGCCACAGCCTGCGGTCGCTGCGGGACGTGCTGGAGGATCCTCTCTTTGTGCGGGGGCCGGGCGGCCTCGTGCCGACCCCTCGGGCGGAGGCCCTCGCCGGGCCGCTGCGCCGCGCCCTGGCCGAGCTGAGCCGCGCGCTCGACACCCAGGCCCGCTGGGATCCGGCGCAGGCGAGCCGCCGCTTCACCTTGGTGATGGGCGACGCCTTCGCGCTCACCCTCTTGCCGACGCTCTTGGCCCTGGTGCGCGCCGAGGCGCCGGGGGTGGAGCTCGACGTGCGCGCCCCGCCGCGTGGCCAGCCGGAGCTGGGCTTAGAGCGCCTCGACGCAGAGGTCGCCTTGGGCGTGAACTTCGACCCGCTCCCCGGCCAGCGCACCCGGGCGCTCCTCCCCGAGACCTTCGCCTGCATCGCCCGGGCGGACCACCCTGCGCTGCGGGGCGGCCTGGACCTCGACACCTACTGTCGTCTGCCCCACGCGCTGGTCACCCCACGCAACGACGGAGGCAGCGTCGTCGACACCGCCCTGGCCAAGCTGGGCCGCGAGCGCCGGGTGGTGCTGCGCATCGAGTACTTCTTGGCCGCGCCGCTCCTCGTCGCCCACTCCGACCTGCTGCTCACCCTGCCGAGGCGCCTCGCCGAGCACCTGGAGCCCCTCGCCGCGCTGCGGGTCTACGATCCGCCCCTGGCCCTGCCCGGCTTCACCTGGCGCATGTTGTGGTCTGACCGAACCGACGAGGATCCCGCCTGCGTGTGGCTCCGCGGCCTCGTGCTCCGCACCGCCACCGCCGACGGCGTCGAGGGCCTCGACCTCAGCCCGCGGCGCCCCGAGGAGCAGGCCGGGGTGGGCGAGGGGTGAGGAGGGGAGGACTCCAAGCGTGGGGATCAGCGCGGTCTTGCGTCTCGTCTCCTGAAGGCCCGAGAACCGAGCGCTCATCAAGCATCACAGCAGCCCCGCCGCCTCAAGGCGCTCCTGACCATAGGCCGCGAGGAGCAGCGCCGGATCAAGCCACAGCGCGGCCAAGCGGAGCTTGAGCACCTCGTCGCTGGCCTCTGGATCGTCTTGACGCAGTCGGGAGAGGGCGAGCTGCTTGACGGTCCGGTTGAGCGCCCCGACCTGTCGAAGTTTCTTCTCGGGTGACATCTGCCGATACAGCGCGATCAGCGCGGCCTCCGCCTCGGGGTGGGTGTCCTCAAACAGCACGAATGGAGGTGAGCGCATGTGCGAAGAGTACACCGGACACCTCGCCCCCGCACGACAAGGTGTGCGACAATGTGAACTCCCAAGGAGGACCTGTCCGTGCATGAGCAGACCCTGAAGCTGGCGGCCTTGTGGGCGCGTGAGCGTGAGCGGGACGCGCTCCTCGCCGAGCGCGCCGCGCTGGAGGCCGCGGTGAGGCGGCAGCAGCGCCAGCTCACCGACGCCCGCGCCCTCGTGGCCACCACCGAGGCCCAGCTCAAGGCCCTCCAAGACGAGGAGCGCCAGCGCACCGAGCGTATGAACGCCGCCGCCAAGCGCCGGGACAACACCCAGCGCCTCATCGACGAGGGCCGCGCCTCCAGCTACGAGGCCGCCATCAAGCAGGTCGAGCTCTCCCGCGCCATCGTCGACGAAGAAGAGAACGCGCTCTTGCCCCTCTACGACCAGCTTGAGGACGCCCAGCGCGCCGCGACCGGGGCCGTGAGCGGGGTGAAGGTCGTCGAGGGGCGGCTCCGCGAGGCCGAGGCCGCCTTGGCCGCCCGCGCGCCGGGCATCGCCGAGGCCCTCATCCCCGCCACCGAGGTCCGGGACGCCGCCCGAGACGGCATCCACCGCGAGTGGCTCAACCGTTACGACGACCTGCGCAAGAAGAACATGAGCGTGTTTGGCGATGTGCGCGACGGCGTCTGCCAGGGCTGCTCGGTGAAGCTCGTGCCCACCGAGCTCGCCGAGCACCGCCGGGGCGTCGCCACCCACTACTGCAAGAGCTGCGGGCGCTTCCTGGGTGAGCTGCTCTGAGCCCCGGCGCCTAACGCGCGTCGCAGGCGATGCGCCAGGCGTCTAAGTCCCAGCCCTTGATGAGCGTGTCGAGGTCGGGGCCTACGCCGCAGACCTCGTCCGCCAAGGCCTCACCGTCCGCCTCCTCATCGACGTACTCGACGTGCAGCACGGCCTTGTCGGCCTCGGTGAAGGGCGCGAGCAGGTCACACTCCTCATAGGCCGCGCACTCCTCGTTGAGCGCCCAGTCGAACCAGGGCAGCAGCTCCGGGATCTGGTCGAGGTCGTTCTTGAGCCCGACGCTGAGGCCCCGGCGGTGGGCCTCATCGGCCAAGAAGCGGTTGTAGGCGAGCTGCTCCGTGGCATTGAGGCCCAGGCCGTTCTCATTGGCGTACCCATCGACGTTGTCGGGCTCAACCCCATCGCAGCCCCGGGCCGCGGCGACGTCCAGGCGTTTGGCCATGATCTCCCGCACGGTCGGGTCGCGGTGGTCCACCCACCACTCGCCGGGCCACTCGTCCAAGGGCGCGCCGATGCTCGACTCGGGGAAGTCCCCGGCGTCCTCACGCCAGTCCTCATAGCTCCCGGCGGAGAAGTAGCAGAGCACGACCACACCCTCGGCCTTCAGCGCGGCGATGGCGTCGTCCGGGGCGTCGAAGAGGTCGAGGTCAAAGACCTCCACCTCGACGGAGAGATCCAGCTCGCCCAGGAGCTGCCACTGCCACGAGACCCCGGGGTGAATCGCCGTGACCTCGGCCTCCACGGGCTCCCCGGCGGTGTAGGGCGCGCAGGCGCCGTCGCTGAGCACCTCACCCTCCGGGCAGGTCACCCCGCCGCAGGCCGAGAGCAGGACGAGCGCCAGCGCAACGCTCACGCGTTCTCCCAGACCATCTCGGTGTCTTTGCCTTGGGGCTGAATCAGCGGGAAGAAGCGCTCCGTCGGCAAGGTGCCCTTCACGAGCCGCAGCCTCCGCCCGCCGGCGCGGTGCGCCAAGGCCGTGAGGAGCTGCACCCCCTCCAGGATCGCGAGGTGGTAACCCAAGCAGAAGTGGGCGCCGCCGCCAAAGGGGCTCATCTCGACGGCGTCGGGCTTACGGTCGCGGCCTAGCCAGCGGTCGGGGTTGAAGCGCTCGGGGTCGGGGTAACGCTCGGGGTCGCGGTTCCAGAGCCACAGCGGCAGGCGCAGCGGCGTGCCGACGGGCAGGGTGTGCCCGGAGATCTCCACGGGGAGCGCCGTCTCGCGGCTCATTACCGGCAGCGGGGTGCGCAGGCGCAGGGCCTCGCGGAAGATCGCCTCGGCGATGGGGTGCTTCTTGAGGTCGCCGGGCGTCTGGGGGATGTGCCCCGTGGCGTCGGCCTCGGCGATGAGGCGCCCCCAGAGGGCGTCGTCGTGGGAGAGGTAAGCCAGGCACCAGGTGAGGATCGACGCCGTCGTCTCGTGCCCGGCCAGTCCCAGCACCCGCACGTTGGCGACGAGCTCCGCCGGGCTGAGGCCCTTGCCGTTCTCGTCGCGGCCCTGGGCCAAGGCGGCGAGCAGGCCCGGCGAGCTCTCCTTCTGGGCGCGGGCGGCCTCCTCCGAGAGGCGCTGGCCGACCTCGTCGATGGCCCGGCGGGCGAACCAGCCCGGGGAGAAGGGCAGGCCTTTGCCGACGGGGAAGCTCATGAGGAGCGTCGTCTGGTACTTCTCACGCCACCAGGGCAGGTCGGCGTCCGGCACCCCGAGCACGCCGAAGATGATGTCCAAGGCGAGCTCACGCAGCTCGTTGAGCGCGTTGAACCGCGGGGACTCCGCCATCCGTTTGGAGCGCGT
>JAKLKD010000271.1 GCA_023150845.1 Myxococcota bacterium
AGAGCTTGTGGTCCGTCATAGGTCCATTCCCCGTCTCGCGCGTCGGGCTGGCAGCTCGCGGGATTGCGAGGTCTGCTCGACGCGCTCAGCCGGTCATGGCCCCAGGGCCACCCCCTGTGATGATATTTTTCTAAGTAATAGAACTCGTTGCGCTTTCAGGTTTTGAAAGCAGGTCATCCGCGGACGCATCCCCGACCGTCTCGGCCTGGGTGGGCGCCCGCCCTGAGACCTCGGCCCCGGCGCTGTCCTCCGCGGGCGACTCCGAGGGCGGCCGCCGGGTGAGCGGGACGAGCTGGAACCCCAGCTGCACCACCTCGGCGTCCGCCGAGCGCGGCAAGGCGTCGGCGACGTCCGTGATCTTTCGGAGCGCCTCGTAGATGACGGGCTTGAGCACCTCGATCTGGCTCAGCTCCAGCGCGAAGACCGAGCTTGAGAAGAAGCGCTCGGCGCCGGGCACGTCGTGCAGCAGCTTGCGGGTGATGTCCAAGATGCCGTTGTAGTAGGCCATGCCCGCGGCGAGGGGCATCGCCTGCCCCGCGTCGGTTCGCACGGTCTGTGGCCGGAGCTTGCCGTCGTAGCCCCGCTGCAAGAAGCCCCAGTCGATCAGCCGCTTGAGGCAGTCGGCCACCTCCTCGGGGCTCACCGGCGGGATGAGCCGCGCCGCGATGACCTCGGGCCGCTCGTCGAAGTCCTCTTGGAACGCCAGCTCACGCACGGCGTGGTTGAGCCAGTCTGAGGCGTACCCCCCGACGGCGCCCTCGATAACCTTCCGGCTGCGGCCTCCGCCCAGGCTCATCAGCGCCCGGGTGGCCTCGGCGGCGCCCTCGATGGAGCTCGCCCGGGCCACCCGCACCAGACCGCGGAAGTACTCGGCCTCGTCGGGCTCCAGGCGCATCATCGTGATGAGCTTGGTCTCGGTCTTCTCCTCCGGCGCCCGGTCCTTGAGCAGGTTGTGCACCGTGCCGTCGCTGAGGCCCGCCCGCTTGGCGTGCCAGCGGATCGAGAACTTGGCGTCGAGGGACCGCCGATACTCAAACCAGTCCCGGAGAAAGGCCCGAAAGTCTGTGTAGGCCCAGATCTGCGGGGGTCTCCCGCCCTTGGTGTCACCGTCAGTCATCACCACGCACCTGCTCCAGTTGCCAGAGCTGTCGCACACGCGCCGTCACCCCGCCTGGCGGGACCGTCGCTACGCAGGCCCGGACCTCACCGCCCGGGGAGAGCTCGACGCGGCACTCCTCACAGGACTGGTCATGGCAGCCCTGGAAGATCGGCACGGCGAGCCGGGTGGACGCCCGCAGGAGCGTCTCTCCCACCCGCGCGTTCACCCGGGCCTCGGCGCCGCTGGGGAGCACAAACCGCGCCACGACCCGCTCCGGCCCGGCGAGCTTGGGGCTCCCCTCGGGCCGCAGGAGGCTCAACAGACGCTCACGCACCCCGAACACGCTCACTTCTTGGCCGTCGGGCCGGTCTGCTCGATGCGCTCGAGCTCACTCACCAAGAAGTCGAAGGCGTCGTCTACGGAGTCGCTGACGTGGAAGAGGTTGAGGTCTTTCGCGGAGATCGTGCCCCAGTCCACCATCGCCTGCACGTTGATGACGTCCGTCCAGTACTCCTTGCCGAAGAGCACCGTCGGCATCGGCTTGCGGATCTTGCCGGTCTGCCGGAGCGTCAACAGCTCGGTGAACTCGTCCAAGGTGCCGAAGCCGCCGGGCATGACGATCATCGCCTTGGCTAGGTACATGAACCAGTACTTCCGCATGAAGAAGTAGTGGAACTCGAAGCCGAGCTCGGGGGTGACGTACTGGTTGACGCCCTCCTCGAAGGGCAGCGAGATGGCGAGGCCGACGCTGCGCCCGCCCGGCACGTCCGCGGCGCCGCGGTTGCCAGCCTCCATGATGCCCGGCCCGCCGCCGGTGCACATGACGTAACGGCGGCCGCTGGTCTGCTGCATCGACCACTCGGTGAGGCGGCGGGAGAGCTCCCGGGCGTCCTCGTAGTAGCGGGACATGCGGAGCTGCTGGGCGGCGCGCATGAGGCCGGCGTTGGCCTCGTCATGGGCGGCCTCGTCCGTGGCCGCGGCCGCGGCGGCGCGGGCGGCGTCGAGGCGAGCCAAGGCGTCCTCTCGGGACGGGATCCGCGCCGAGCCGAACATCACGATGGTGTCCTTGAGCTCCTGCTGGATGAACCGCTGCCGGGGATCCTCATACTCCGCCAGGATCCGGATGTGCCGGGCGGCCGCCGAGTTGAGGAACTCCAGGTTCTTGTACGACTTCTGTGGTCTCGACACGTCTACTCCTGAGCTCGTGGGGCGAATCGACGGATCACGGTAGCGCTGTTCGCCCTAGGGGGTGTCCTTAGCACAACCCCAGCCGAGGGGCCGACCACCAACACCATCCCAGGAGTGACCCAATGCGCGTGTTCACCGTCTTGAGCTTCGCGCTCATCAGCCTCAACGGGTGCATTATCTACGAAGATACGTACTGTCGGGGAGAAGGCTGCGAGCCCTTCGACGATGACAGCGACTGGGACGTTGACGACGACGATGACTCGGCGGAGGACGACACGGCCGAGGATGACGACGGCGCGAGCGGCGACCCGGACATCCCCGACCTCACCTTGGGCTTCTTCCCCAGCCAGGCCGAGCAGGGCGAGACCTTCCTCGCCTCCATCACCGTCACCGAGGGCCAGCAGAACTTGACCGCGGTCTCCGAGCTGCGCCTCTACGGCCCGGCGGAGCTGATCACCTGGGGCGCGCGGCCCGGTGAGATCACCGCGGCGATCTCCGTCGCCGATGACGCGGAGCTCGGTGAGGTCGATGTGGTCGTCGTGCTCGACGACGGCCGCGCCGAGCTCCTCCCCGCCGCGCTGACCATCTTCGCCGCTGGCAGCGGCAACACGGCCGACGAGTGGGCCGAGAGCGCCCGGGACTGCGAGTGAACTCGCCATCCTGGGGTGAAGAGGATCGGCTGGTCGCCGCCAGCCCGTCCTTGGCTGGGCGCGCCGTTCAGGCTACCCCAACCTTGCCCCTGGCAGGGATCCCCTCTCGGTCTGAGCGTGTGATGGAACTAAACATCGAGGCCATGTACCGACGTTACGGCGACATGGTGCTCGGTCGCTGTCGCACGCTCCTGCGCAACGAGGCCGACGCGCAGGACGTGTGCCAGGAGGTCTTCCTGCGCTTACACCGCTACCGCGAGGGGTTCCGCTTCGACGCCAGCCCGTCGACCTACCTCTATCGCATCACGACGACGACCTGCCTCAACCACATCCGGGGTCGCAGCCGCCGTCGTGAGGAGCTGGAGGAGGAGCCGACGGCGATCCCCGTCGAGGACAGCCGCCTCGCCTCCCACGAGATCCGCGACCTCGTCCGCCACCTGCTCTCCGAGGCCGACGAAGGCACCCGCGACTGCGTGGTCTACCACTTCATCGACGGCATGACCCATGACGAGATCGGCGAGCTCCTCGGCTTGAGCGGCGCCGCCGTCCGCAAACGAATCTCCACCTTCCGCGCCCGCCTCGCCGCGCACCCCCCGGCTTGGCTCCGCGAGTGGGAGGACTGAGCCCCATGACCAAGCACCCCTCGACGCTGACGCTGCACAAGCTCCGGTACAACGAGCTGCCCCCCGACCAAGAGGACGCCCTCCGCGCGCACCTGCGCGACTGCCCGGCCTGCGCGGAGCGCCTCGGCGCGCAGGAGTCTCACCGCGCGGCCTTCATCGCCGCCCCGGTCCCCGAGGCCCTGCGCGCGGCGCCGGAGACGAGCGCGCCGTGGTGGCGTCGGCTGTGGTGGGTCGTGCCCCTCGCCGCCGCCGCCGTGGCGCTGCTCTCCGTGGTGCCGACGACCACGACGACCCCCGCCGACCCCGCGCCGCCGACGGAGCGGATCAAAGGCGCCGCCGTCGCGCTTGAGGCCTGGCTCGACTCCCCCCAGGGGCCGCGGCTCCTGGAGGATGGCGCCGTCGTCGCCGAGGGTGACACGATCCAGCTCCGCTTTGACCCCGGCCCGCACCACTACGTCAGCCTGCTCGGCGAGGACGGCGCCGGGGCGGTGCAGCTCTTCGGCACCCTGCGCGCTGAGGGCGGGGAGATTCAGCGGGCCCCCTTCGCGCTGCGCCTGGACGAGTCCCCCGGCCCGCAGCTCCTGTACGCCATCTACACCGACCAGCGCCTCAGCGATGAGGCCTTGGTCACCCTCGTCGAGGAGCGACGCCCCGTGCCTGAGGGTACGCTGCGTCGCCTCCGGTTGGAGAAGCGCTGATGCGTCCTGTGCTCGCCGCGCTCTTCGTGCTCTTGGCCGCGCTGGCCCCGACGTCTGCCTCGGCTGAGGTGCACCGCTACGCCGTCATCGTCGGCGCGAACTACGGCGGTGACGACCTGGAGCCTCTGCGGTACGCCGAGGACGACGCCCGGCGTATGGTCCAGGTGCTCACGGAGCTCGGCGGCTTCGCCCCGGCGGACGTCAGCCTGCTCATCGCGAGCACGCCGGCCCAGGCCAAGGCCGCCATCGCGAAGGTCGGCGCGCGGGCGCGCGGCGAGGACCTCTTCTTGTTCTACTACTCGGGCCACGCCGACGCCCGGGGGCTGCGCCTGGGCCGTGAGGTCTACCCCTTCGACACGCTCAAGGCCGACATCCGGGCCGTAAACGCCGACGTACACCTCGGCATCCTCGACGCCTGCCGCTCGGGCACGATCACCCGGGTCAAGGGCGCGACGGTCGTGGATCCCTTCCTGGACGAGCGCCTCGACACCGAGGGTGAGGCCTGGATCACCGCCTCGTCAGACACGGAGAAGGCCCAGGAGTCCGATCAGCTCCGGTCGAGCTTCTTCACCTACTACCTCGTGTCGGGGCTGCGGGGCGCCGCGGACACGGGCGACGGCGCGGTCTCGCTCAACGAGGCCTACTCCTACGCCTACGCCCGCACCGTCGAGCGCACGACCTCCACCCAGGTCGGCGCCCAGCACCCGGCCTATGACTTCCGGCTCCAGGGCCAAGGCGACCTGCAGCTCACAAGCCTCGACCGCGCGAGCGCCCGGGTCACCTTGCCCGCGGAGACGGCGGGCACGGTGCTCATCCTGCGGGAGCCCGAGGGCGTCTACGTCGCCGAGGTCGTGAAGACCCCCGGCTCACCGATGGTCATCGCCTTGGAGCCCGGCCTCTACCGCCTGCGCCGCCGGGAGTCCGGCCGGGTGTACGAGGTGCTCCTGAACCTCTCCGAGGGCGCCAACCACACCGCGGTGCGCTGGGGCGAAGGGGAGGCCGAGGTCACCGGCTGGAAGGGCACCCAAGGGGACGAGCTCTCGACGCTCGACGACCCTCTGCCCGAGGTGGCGCCGGAGTCCCTCACCCCGACCTTAGACGCCTGGAGCGCGCGGGCCGAACGTTTCGCCGAGAAGAGCGTGGTGCTCGCCGACCGCTCCCAAGACGCCGTGCAGCGCTCGCTTACCCTCAGCGAGCAGCTCCAGCAGAACAAGCCCCACCTCGTCGCCGCGGGCTTCTCGACCCTCGTCCCCGGCGCGGGACAGCTCTACCAGAAGCAGTGGAAGAAGGGCGCGCTGATGTTGGGCAGCTCGGCCTTGCTGCTCGGCTCGGGCGTGGCGCTCCGCAGCGTGGGCCAAGGCGGCCTCGGCGACGGCAGCCTCACCGGCCCAAACCCGGCGTACCTCCTTGGCGTCGGCGTGTGGGGTTGGTCGGTGAGCGACGCGGCCCTTCACGGCAAGGATGACGGTCCCCGCCCCCTCGACGGCGTGACGGTCTCCGCGGAGACGGCCTGGTGGCGCACGGTCCAGACCCCCTACACCGCCGGGATCGCCGCGGACTTCATCGTTCGCCCGGGCCTGTCCATCGGCCTCGACCGCACGGGCTACACCCGCAGCGTGCTCGCCGACGGCGGGATGTTCGCCATCGGGGGCCGGGTCATGCTCGCGAAGGACTGGGAGCGCCTGCGGCCCGGCGTCTTCGTCGCGACGGGCCTCCGCGCCGGGTACTTCACCGACCCGCGCTCCGTGGACCCCTTCACCGAGGATCCCCTGGAGCTCGAGACCCCGGATCGCCTCGTGCGCCTCGCCGTCGCGACGGGGGTGAACACCAGGCTCTACCTCAACGATCGATACTTCGTGAGCTACGAGCTGCGTTATGAGCTCGACGGCCACCTGCCTCGCCTCACCCACGCCGGGGGCGTCGGGGTTCAGCTCGGGCGCTGAGCGGTGGTCTCACTTTACTGCCAGCATCGTCATGTTATGCTCGCGCGGGCCCTTCATTTGGCGCGATTTGGCTCCTTCGGCGGCCCGACCGGGAGGAACGATGATGACGATGTTGTTGAGCATGTTGGCGTTGACGCTCTCTTTCGCCCAGAGCGCTGATCCTGCCCCGAGCGTGGAGATCGACCCGAGCGCAGAGCTCGCTGAGGCCAAGGAGCCGACCCGGGACGAGCTCATCGCGGGCTTCTTGGAGCGCGGCGCGACCGCCGAGGCGGCCGCGGAGCTCGCGGACCTCACCCTGAGCGCCCGCGCGCTGGAGCGCAGCCTGACCTACCGCCAAGGCGACGTGCCGCTGGTGGACGGCCGCCTCACCCTCCACGTCCCGGAGAGCTTTCGTTACCTCGGCCCCGCGGACGCCGACAAGGTGCTCGTGGCCTGGGGCAACCCGCCGGGGGGTGGCGGCGCGGGGCTCTTGGTCCCGGCCAACGTCGGCGTGATGGCGCCAGAGAGTTGGGCGGTCGTGCTGAGCTACACCGAGGACGGCCACATCGAGGACGACGACGCCGAGGACATCGACTACGACGAGCTTCTTGAGGAGATGCGCGCCGACATCGCCGCCCGGCGTGAGGACCGCATCAAGGCCGGCTACGGCACCGTCGAGCTGCTCGGCTGGGCCGAGCCCCCACGCTACGACGCCACGGCGCGGCGCCTGTACTGGGCGAAGCACCTGCGCTTTAACGACCAAGACGAGACGCTGAACTATGATGTGCGGCTCTTGGGCCGCCGGGGCGTGCTCTCGATGAGCGCCGTGGCGAGCGTAGCCCAGCTCGAGACGGTCAAGGTCGCGATGGAGCAGGTGCTCACCTTCGCCGAGTTCAACGAGGGGCACCGCTACGCCGACTTTGACCCCGAGCTCGACGAGGTCGCGGCGTATGGCGTCGGCGCCTTGGTCGCGGGCAAGCTCGCCAGCAAGGCCGGGCTCTTTAAGGGCTTCATGGCGCTCCTCGTCGCGGGCAAGAAGGTGATCCCCTTGGCCATCGTCGCGCTCGGCGCGTGGCTCAAGAGCCTCTTCTCCTCAC
>JAKLKD010000272.1 GCA_023150845.1 Myxococcota bacterium
GGGCCCTCGTCGCCGCCCAAGAGGCCTGCCGCTTAGAGACCGAGGGCTGCGAAGGCGCCCACGTCCAGGCCCTCGTCGATGTGGGCCGAGGCGCCGAGGCGCAGAGCCTGGCCCAGGCCGCCCTGGGCCGGGGCCTCGACGACCGGGCCTTACGCCTCGCCGCCGCCGACGCCGCGCTCTCCACCGGGGACGCCCACGGCGCGTCCTTGCTCCTCGCGCCCCTGGCCGCGGAGGACCCCGCCATCGCCGCCAGCCGGGCCTACGCCCTGGCCCGCGCCGGAGACACCCGCGGCGCCCAGGCCCTCGCGATCCAGGCCCAGGCCCAGGCCCCGGAGCAGATCGACGTGCTCCTCCGGTCCGCCGCGGCGCTCCTGCTCGTCGGGGATGAGCCCGCAGCGCGGGTGGCCGTGGAGTCCGCGCTCGGCCTCGACGGCAGCCTCACCGTCGAGGGTGGCGCCCGGGAGCTCTTCACCGCCCGCGCCGTGACCTTGGCCAGCCGGGGCGACCACGAGCGCGCCCTGCTCTACGCCGTGCAGGCCTTCGTCCTGGATCCGGACGACGGGGTGACCTCCCGCGCCGTGGGTGAGGCCTTCTTGCGCCTCTCGGAGCCCAGCCGGGCGATCCCCTACCTGGAGCGCGCCTTGCGCTCCTCCCCCTACGCCCTGGACGAGACCAGCGCCGGGGTGGCCCGGGCCAGCGCGACGAGCCTCTCCGACGAAGAGCGCGCCGCCGCGCGGGCCGTCATCGCCCGGGAGCTCGTCGGCGCCGCCGCCGCCATCCAAGATGAGCCCCGCCGCCTCGCCGCCTTGGAGCTCCTCGTCGCCGCCCAGCGCCCTCCCCCGGTGGACGACCTCCTCGCCCTGAGCGACGCCTTGCTCACCGCGCGCCGCGCGGAGGAGAGCGTCAACGCCCTTAAGCGCGCCGCCGAGCTCGGCAGCGCTGAAGCCGCCGCGCGCCTCTGCCGGGCCTACCTCAAGGCGAGCCGCCTCGACGAGGCGACGGTCTGGGGCGAGCGCGCCGTCTCGTTGGCGCCCGACGACCCGGCGATGGCGCTCACCTTGGTCGAGGTCTACCGGGTCCGGGGCGATCTCCGCCGCGCCCAGGCCACCCTCGACCGCGCGCTCGCCCGCAGCCCCGACGACCCGCGGCTGCAAGAGGCCGCGAAGGGCCTAAAGACCACGGTCACGCCCCAGGGCCTGCCGTCGGTCTTCGCGCCGCGCTGACGAGGAGCGCTCAGCCCCGGATCGCCCGGGCGATGGCCTCAGCCCGGGCCGCGACCCGGGCGCGCTCGGCGGGCCAGGCCGGAGAGATCCGCAGGGGCTTGAGCGCCTCACAACGATCCATCCACGAGATGTCGTGCAGCTCGGAGTCTACGGCGAACTTCAGGGCGACCAAGCCCTTGTCCGGGGCGCCCAAGAGCGTCGCGACCTCGGCGGCGGACTGGCCACGCACGGCGCGAAGCAGCGGGTGCAGGCCGAGGATCGGGTTGAGGTTGGCCACGTTGACCAGCTCGGGGGTGCCCGAGCGGGCGAACACGCTCTCGTAGAGCTCCCGGACGTAGTTCGCGAGATCCCGTGAGCGGCCCGGGGGCAGCTCGGAGAGGTCCTCCGTCGGCATCGGCCGCGCCGTCCAGCCCGTGAAGCGGCAGGCGAGGATGTAACGCGCGGCCCGCCCGGCGAGGCTCTCGTTGGGGTACGCCAAGAGCTTGTCGACCTCGTCCCAGCGGCCCAAGAGCGCGTAGCCCCGGGAGAGGTCGAGGCGCGCCCGGTACGCGCCGGGATCGAGGGTGAGCGCCGCTTGGAGCCGGGTGATGCCCTCGTCGATGAGCCCGACCTCAAGCGCGATGTTGCCGAGCATCTCTTGCGCCCGGGCGAGGCCAGGGCTGCGGGCCAAGGTCGCCCGCAGGGACTCGGCGGCCCCCGCGACGTCCGAGGTGTAGAGGCGGACGTGGGCCAAGGCGAGGTGGGCCTCGCCGCTCTCGGGGTTGAGGCGCAGCGCCCGCTCCGCGAAGCCCCGCGCCCGCGCCAAAGACCGCTCCCCGCCGTCGGACCAGGTCAAGAAGCCCTGCCGCGCGAGGCTGATCGCTAGGCTGGCGGCGACGCCGACGTCGTCGGGGGCCTCCTCCGCCGCCTGCTCCAAGAGCGTGATGGCCTCCGTCAGCCCCTCGTCCCAGTGCGTGCGCAGGATCGCGCGGCCCCGCATGAGCTTGTCCAAGGCCGCGACGGAGACCGGCGCCGCCCGGGCCTGGGGCTGGAGCTCGACGGCCAGCGCCCCGGCGAGGGCCTGGGCGACCTCATCACAGGCCGAGAGGGCCTCCTCGGCGGGCAAGATGAACCGTTTGGACCAGAGCTGGTAGCCGTCCTCGACGCCGATGAGGCGGATCTTGAGGTGCAGCTTGTCCCCGCGCAGGGCGACGTTGCCTTCAGCGACGGCCCGCACCCCGAGCAGGCGCCCTTGGGCGGCGGCGTCGGCGTGAGGCGACAGGGCCAAGACCGCCGAGAGCGGCCGCACCCGCAGCCCGCGGGTCGTCGCCAAGGCGTCGATGAGCTCCTCGGTGAGCCCTTCAGCGAGGTGGGCGTCCGTGCCCTCGCCGATGGCCCGCAGCGGCAGCACCGCCACGGACAGCGCCGAGCTCGTCGGCATGCTGCGGTCGAGGGTCGTCGAGGGGGCCAAGGCCCGGGTCGGCGTGAGGTGGACCGCGTCGAGCAAGGCCAGGGCCGCCGCCGCGTCCGCCGGGCGCTCCGCCGGGTCCCGGGCCATACAGCGCCGCACGAGCTCAGCGAGGCCCTCCGGCAGCGGCGTGTGCTGGGAGGGATCCGGCGGCGGGCGCAAGAGCCTCGCCCGCGCGACGGTCTTCGCATCCGGGCCCGTCCAGGCCGCCCGCCCGGTGAGCAGCTCAAAGAGCACCGCGCCGAAGGCGTAGAGATCCGCCCGGCCGTCCAGCGCCAGCCCCTCAACCTGCTCCGGGGCCATGTACGCCGGGGTGCCGATGACCGCGCCGTCCTCGGCCCCCGCCGCGCGGGCGATGCCGAAGTCCGTGATCAACAGGCGATCCTGGGGGCAGATGATGAGGTTGTCGGGCTTGAGGTCGCAGTGCAGCACGCCGACCTGGTGTGCCGCGCCGATCCCCGCGAGGAGCTGCCGCGCGAGGCCCAAGGCCCGGCCCAGCGGCGGCGCGCCCTCCTCGGCGAGCAGGCGCGACATGGAGCGCCCTGAGGCGAGCTCCATCGTGAGGAAGAGGTCGCCGTCTTGTTCGCCGAGATCGAAGGTGCGCACGATGTTCGGGTGGTTCACCCGGCGGGCGAGGCGCACCTCTTGGCGGAAGCGGGCGACCCGCTCGGCGGAGCTGCACAGCTCGGGGCGGAGGATCTTGAGCGCCACGATCTCGTCGAGGGCCAGATCCCGCACCTTGTAGACCACGCCCATGCCGCCCGCGCCGAGCAGGCCGACCACCTCGTAGCGCCCATACAGCACCGTCGTGGCCGGGGAGAGCTCGACGGTGTCGGACGCAGGCGCCTCCTCGTCGAAGAGGCCGACGAGGGTGGCGAACGCTGGAGGTGCACGATCCATAGCCCTTACCCTAGCGACGGAGGTGGGCATCGTCGAGGGGGTGGCATACAAACGACGACGACCCGACACGAGGTCGGATCCAAGGTCTCCAGAGTTAAGCGCGCGACCGCTGGCCACTCTAGGCCGCGGCGACGATCAGCGCCCGGCGGCCCGGGCCGTGAGCGCCTGGAAGACCTCCTCCTCCACAGCCGCGAGGCGATGGGAGGAGAGGCCAAGGCGGTGGGCGAGGTCGGAGACCGCGCGGGCCTCCTCGACGCCATACGCGCCGTCCACGACGCAGAGGTAGATCGCCGTGCGTAAGAACAGCTCACGATACGGCATCAGCGCGTCGATCGGCGCGGGCGCGATCTCGTCGTCCCCGGCGGTGATCGAGTCGATGAGGCTCTCGACGGCCACAAGCTCCGCTGAGCCCATGCGCCCATCGGAGAGCGCGACGTCGCGGAGCGACTCCGCGAAGCGGCGGGCGACGGCAGGGGTCATGCCTGCAGCGAGGATCTCTTCACGAAGGCGCATCGGGTGTTCCTGGGTGCGGCCTCATCATGCCACACGCGCCCGCGACGGCCAAGCGCTTTGCGGACATGCGCTCGTCCCTGACGGTTGTGGAGCGGAGTTGACAACGCGCGGACACGCGATGGCGCTATATTGCCGGTTCGCTCATCCCCGCCCCAGTCACTCTCCGGAGCACCCCTCGGATGCCGAACTTGACGCTGCGGCCCGCCGCCTCGCTGATCCTCTTCTTGGCCCTGGCCCCCCTCTCCGCCCTGGTCGTGCCTGGGGTGGCCCACGCCCAGCAGGGCGCGGCGATCTTCGGCGCCGCGGGGCTCATCGAGCCGCTGCCGGTCGGCCAGATCGCAGCGGACGGCGCCACGCCCGTCACACTCCACGTCCTGATCCTCAACCCGGACGGCACACCTTCAGTCGGCCAAAAGCCCAAGGTGACCGCCGTTGAGGGCCGGGTGGAGGGCTGGAACGACCTCGGCGCCGGGCTCTACAGCTTCACTTGGGTGCCCCCCGCGCGCACCACCGCCGCGGACATCACCTTCACGCTCAAGGGCAAGACCGCCGACAAGGCGCCGCTTGAGCGCTCCTGGTCGGTCCCGGTTGTGCCGCCGATGGCCCGCAGCATGGCCGTCAGCGCCAACCCGCCGGAGCTCGTGCTCGGTCAAGATCCCTCGGCCTCGTTCAGCGTCACCCTCGCCGGGGGCGCTGGCCAGCCTGAGGTCGGGGCGAAGCTGCTCATCCGGTCCTCCGTCGGCACCGTCGAGAGCCTCACCTACATCGGCAACGGCGTCTTCACCGGGCGTTACACCCCGCCGACCGTGAACTTCCCTCAGGTCGGCCTCGTCACCGTCGTCGATGAGCGCTCGCCGTCCACGACCTATGGCGCCTACGCCGTGCGCCTCTCCGGCCAGACCGCCGGGTTCCCCGTGCGCTCCGTCCCCAACGCCACGGTCATCGTGCGCATCGACGGGCGCGACTTCGGCCCCTACCCCACCGACGCCACGGGCGCGGCGAAGGTGCCGATCAAGGTGCCCCCGGGCATGACGACGGCCAAGCTCATCACCGTGGTGAACGGCCAGACGACCGAGGCGCCGCTCGACCTCAAGATCCCCGAGACGCGCCGCGTCGCGCTCTTCCCCACCCAGGCCGCGATCCCCGGCGATCCCAAGGCCGCCGTGCCCGTGCGCGCCTTCGTCGTGACCCCCGGCGGCCAGCCCGACGCCGCGGCGAAGGTGAAGTTCAGCGTGAGCGTCGGCACCGTCGGCGACGCCAAACACGTCGGGAACGGCATCTACGAGGCGATGTGGACCCCGGCGGCGATGCCCGCGGGCGGCAAAGCGAACCTCAGCGTCACCATCGAGGGCGCGACGCCTACGGTGCAGACCGACAGCGTCGAGGTCCTGCTCGCGCCCCTGCGCCCGGGCAGCCTCAGCGTCACCGCCGACCCGACGAGCCTCCCCGCGGGCGCCACGGGCTTCAAGGTGTTCACGAAGCTCAACGCCTTGGACGGCACGGGCCTCCCTGGCCGTGAGGTGATGTACATCAGCGGCGCCGCCCGCCCCCAGGCCGCCCCGAAGGATCTCAAGGGCGGCGACTACGAGACGCTCTTTGTGACCAACAGCGGCGAGTCCGTGCGGGTCGTGGCCGTCGCCGCGGCGCCGGTGAGCGGCAACCGCCTGCGCCACGTCATCGTGCTCCCCTCCGAGGAGCGCCTCCCGAACGACAGCCGCAGCCAGGTGGCCCTGACCATCCTCTCCGTGGACGAGTTCGGCTACGCCGTGCCCCAGGTGCCCGTCAACCTCAAGCTCTCCGGTGACGGGCAGCTCATCAAGCAGGTGACGACGGACGATCGTGGCGTGGCGACGGTCTACTACACCGCCGGGAAGGCCGCGGGCCTCGTGACCGTTCGCGCCCAGGCCGGGGACATCGGCGGGGCCGCCGCGCTCCTCCAGGTGCCCGCTGGGGTCGCCGCCGGGGTGGATCTCCCCGAGTCCGGCTCCGCGGAGCTCGTCGCCGCCCGGGTCGCCGCCTCGAAGCTCGTCCGTGAGCTCGTCGTGCCCCGCCAAGGGGTGGCCGGCGTCGCCGCGCCGAGCGAGTCCGCGAAGGCGGGCCCCGTGAGCGCGCTCACCCTGACCGCGATGCCCGCCCGGGTCGTCCCCGGCGGCTCCGTGACCGTCCGCATCGACGCGAAGGACGCCCAGAGCCGCGGCGTCGGCGGCGAGTCCCTCAAGCTCTTGGCCTCCAACGCCTCGGTCTCGTCTCTGCGTGACCTCGGCAACGGCGCCTATGAGGCCACGGTCACGGCGACCCCGAACGCCACGGGCGAGGCGACCCTCATGGTCACCACCGCCGACGGCTCCGTCGCCAAGGCCCTGAACATCCCCGTAGACGCCCCGGCCTGGGGTGGCGGCGGCGGCACCGCGGCGGCGAACCCCGCCGGGACCGGCACCACGACGCCCCCCGACCCTGGCGCGACCACGACGACGCCCCCGGTCGATCCTGGCGCCACCGGGCTCACCCAGACCGATCCCAAGCCCGAGAAGCCCCCGAAGGAGCCCAAGCCCCCGAAGGAGCCCAAGCCCGCGGGCGACTTCAAGGACATCCGCGCCCGGCTCACCTTCGTCGGCGGCCGCTACGCCTACACCCAGAACCCCATCGCTGAGGACAGCCCGCTCTGGAACGACGAGGTCTCTCTCGGCCGCGACGGCAACCCCGGCGCGGGCGTGGCCGGCGGTAACCTCGACGCCTCGATCTGGCTGATGGACTACGTCGGCGCTGAGCTGCGCTTCCGCCTGCCCAGCTACACCGTGCAGTGGCCCGGGGCGAGCACCGAGATCCGCAACGCCCTGCCCCAAGGCGCGGCGCGGGTCATGGGCCGCTACCCGATCACCCTCGCGGGTGGCAGCCAGCGCGTGGCGATCGGCGCGAAGGCCGGCTTCTTCTACGCCGACTTCATGACCTGGCAGGAGGGCGCCACCCAGAACCAGGTGGAGTGGGAGGCCCAGAGCTTGCCCGGCTTCGACGTCGGCGCGGAGCTCAGCTACGAGCTCGGCGACCTGCTCTACGCCCGGCTGGAGTACACCCAGGGCTTCTACGGGGTGAACCCCTACTCCAAGAACCTCGGCCTCGACCTCGACTTCACCGTCGTCGGCCCCCTGACCGCCTCGGCGGGCTTCGGGCTGACCTCCCGGGCG
>JAKLKD010000273.1 GCA_023150845.1 Myxococcota bacterium
AAAGACGAGGACAAAGGCGCCTGCGCCACGGCCCAGGGCGGGGGCGCGGCGGCCTGGCTGGGCCTGCTCGTCGCCCTCTGGCGCCGCCGGGCCTACTCCTCGGGGAGCCGCTGACGGCTGTTGATCCCGGTGAAGACGACGACGGCACGATCGGCGCTGAGCCCGATCACCGCCCAGACCCCTCGTTTGTAGCCGAGGCGCAGCGCCCGGGCTCGATCGACGCCGAGCAGCGCCACGGCGGGCACGATGACGCCGTCGGGGCCGGTCAAGGCGGCGGGCACCGAGGCGAGCCCCGCCTGGCCGACGGAGGTGAGGAGCTGGCGCTCGGCGCGCTCGCGGGCCTCGGCGTCAAGCGCGGGCTCGGCGCGAGGATCCCAGGCCGGGACGATCCACGCGCTCGGGCGGAGCGCGCTCGGCAGAGGCGGGCGCGGCGTCTCCCCGGCGGCGGGCAGCGCCAAGGGCTCGGCGTCGCGGGGCGACAGGGTGATCGTGGCGGTGGAGTACCAGCCGAGCGTCTCGGGGGCGAGCGGCATCAGCGCACCTCTGGGGAGCCCCTCTGCTAACGCCCTTCGTCGCCTCGGGATACACCGCGAGGTGATGCAGGCCCGTGACCTCTTCATCGCCGCCTTCTTGTTGAGCCAGCTCCTGCTGCCGCTGCGCTGGTACGCCCTGCGGGATCCCGCCGATCCCTACGACGAGCGCTTCGCCTGGCGCATGTTCTCCCCGGAGCGAATGGTGCGCTGCACGGCGAACGTCCGCATCGACGGCGCGCCCGTAGAGCTGGGCCGTGAGGTGCACAGCGCCTGGATCACCCTCGTCGAGCGCGGCCGGATGGACGTCGTGGGCGCCGTCACCGAGCGCCTCTGCCTCACCCACCCCGGCGGTGATCTGCGCCTGAGCCTCACCTGCCGGGAGATTGACGGCGCGGTGACGACCTTGGTGGAGCCGACGACAAACCTCTGCGGGGCGCCCCCGTGAGCGAGACCTTCGCCGACCGCTGGGCGCGTTTTTGGGACAGCCCCGAGGCGGAGCCCGCCCGGCTGCCCCTCACCCGCCTCTTGTTCTTCGCGGCGCTGGCTCTGGACACCGGCCAGCAGCTCGTGCACGCCGGGCGGTACGGCGCCGGGCGGTTCAACGTCTCGCACCTGCCGAGCCTCGACGGGATCTTGCCCGCGCCGACGGCGCCGGGGATCCTGCTGCTCACGCTCACGAGCTCGCTGTTGTGCTTACGCCTCGCCTTGGGCGCCCGGGCGACCCTCGCCCTGCCCGCCCTGGCGGTGAGCCTCGGGGCGGCGGTGCTCTGGAGCCAGCTCGACTCCTACCAGCACCACTACCTCATGGTGCTCGTCTGCGTGGCGCTCTCCGGCGCCGCGTGCTTGACGCCGGAGGCCCGTCGCGCCGGGGAGATCGCGCCCTGGGGCTACAAGCTCGTCCGGGTGCAGATCGCGGTCGTCTACGCCTGGGCCGCCGTGGCGAAGCTCGACGGGCGCTGGCTCTCGGGGCAGACCCTCGACGCCCAGCTCCAGGTGGAGTGGGCCCGGACCTTCATCAACACCCTCGCCGAGCGCCTGGCCGTCGCGCCCGTGAGTGTCGTCGCCGCCGGGGCCGTCGCCGTGATGGTCGTCGAGGCGCTGTTCGCCCTGGCCTGGCTCACGCCGCGCCTGTGGCCGCTCCTCTGGCCCTTGGGCCTGCTCTTTCACGGCAGCGTCGAGGCCCTCGACCTCAAGATCGGCCAGTTCTCGCTCCTGATGATCACGCTCTACACCTTGGTGATGCCCGCCACCCTCGCCCGGGCCTTGGGGCGCCTGACGCCAAACGTTGAGCCCGCCGAGGGGGCCTGGGCCTGGCGGCTGGGCGCGGGGCTCGTCGTCGGGGCCCTGGGCCTCGCCCTGCCCTTCGCCCAGGACTGGGGCCTCGTCGGGCTGTGGGCGCTCTTGACCCTCGCCGTCACCGGGCCGAGCCCGTCCGCGGCCGCCCGCGCCGTCCTGAGCGCCGCGCTCGTCGTCGGCCTGAGCCGCAGCGGCGACCTCGCGCGCGATTATTATCGATTTATCGGCGGTGATGCTCGGGTCCGGGGGGAGCTGCCCGCCGCCGCCGCGGCCTACGCCGAGGTGGTGCGCCTCGACCCGGACTACTTCTCGGGGCGTGTGCGCCTGTGCCAGCTCCTCACCGCGGTCGATCGTGCTCAGGAGGCCATGCCCCACTGTGAGGCGGCGCTGCGGATGAACCCGGGGCAGCCCGACGCCGTCGCCGCCGAGGCCGCCGCTCGCGCCGCGCTCCGCTGAGCGGCGGGGCTGAGGGCGACAAGAAAGGCGGCGCTGAGGCCCTTGCGCGGCGCGACTTACGACCGCGCCCTTGCCCTCCAGGCGCGGTCGTCCTATTCTCCCAGCGTCATCGTGGAGCCTGTGGTTATGTCGGAACTGGCGGGACAGACGATTCAGCAGTTGTTCAAGCAGTGGCGCTCCGGCGACGCCGAGGCCGGTCAGGCCATGGCGAGCCGGTTCTCGGACTGGTACTACGCCATCGCGGCGAGCCGTCTGGGCGATCCCCCCTGCCGTCAGCCCTTGGAGACGGCCTGCCGCCGCTTCGCTGAGGGCGTCGGCACGGTGAACGAGGCGCGGCTCTTGCCCGGCTGGTCGCACGACATCATCGTCGAGGAGCTCAAGAACGCCGGTGAGCGTGCCTGGGGCGGCGACTTCCCCAACAACATCACCGGCAAGAAGAAGCCCTCGGACCTCTTGGCCAAGGCCGTCGACAAGCTCACCCCCATCCAGGTGAAGCTCCTCGACCGCGCCTATGACCGGAAGGTGCCGCTGGACGACGTGAAGGCCCTAGCGAACGAGGCCGGCGGGTACCCCATCGCCGTGCTCCAAGCCCGCTACGCGCTCAAGCGGGTGCTGCGCACCCAGTACAACGTGCAGTTCACCGAGGTCCCCGACCAGCCGAACCTCGACTGGGGCCCCCTGCCCCTCTACGAGTGCGGCCGCATGGACGGCACGAACGAGGAGAAGTCCTTCGAGACCTGGATGCTCTCCGACCTGAGCCTCTGCAAGGACATCGCCGAGTTCTCCTCCTTCGCCATCGCGCTCCGCGGCGGCTCCCTCAAGTCTCGGCCCAAGTCGTCGGCCGCCGACGCCCCGACGACCCCGCCGCCGTCTACGCCGACCACCCCGCCGCCCGCGGCGCCCGTCGCGGCCCCGGCGCCTGGCCCGAACAAGGCCGTGCTCATCGGCGGTGTTGTTGTGGTCGCGATCATCCTGGCGGTGCTCGCTGCGGCGCTGAGCGGCTGATGCGAGGCGGAGAAGGTGTGCGCGCGGACGCCGCGACGGTCTCCGCGATGCGGCTCGCCGAGGCGCGCGCCGCGTTGGAAGATGGGGACCCCCAGACGGCGATCGTCGAGGCCGAAGAGCTCCTCGACGTCGATCCCGACAACCTCGACGCCCTCTTCCTCGTGGGCGACGCCTCCTTGGAGCTCGGCGACGCCTTGGGCGCCCGGGCGGCGTATGAGCGTTACCTCGAGCTCTGCCCCGACGACCCCGGCGCGCTGTCGGGCCTCGCCGTGGCCTGCTTCGACCTCACCGACCTCGACGGCTGCCTCAAGGCCGCGCGGCAGGCCGTGACCTTGGAGCCCCAGCTCGCCGAGGCTTGGCACCAGCTCGGCCTCGTCTATGAGCTGCGGGGCGACACCAAAGAGGCCCGCCAGCACCTCCGCCGCGCCACGGAGCTTGAGCCAGAGAGCTTCCCCAGCGCAGCGCCGATCCCCCAGGCCGCCTGGTCGCAGGCCCTCAACCGCGCCTTGCAGAGCCTCCCCCGGCGCCTGCGCGCCTGGTACGCCCAGGTGCCGATGGAGCTGCTCCCCCTGCCCGACCTCGACGAGCTGCGGCGCTCCTCCCCGCCGATCTCGCCGAGCGTGCTGGCCTTGGCCTCCGGGGCCCCGCCGGACGACGCCGCGGCGGCCTGGGAGTCCCCGCCCAAGGCGCTGCGCTTCTTCCAGGCGAACCTCGAGCGTGAGGCCACCTTCTCCGAAGATCTCGTCGCGACGATCCGCGGCGCGCTCGTCCGCGAGGCGGCGGAGTGGCTCGGCCTGAGCCCTGACGACGCCCAGCTCGAACGCTAATGCGCTTCACCATCCTCGGCTCCGGCACCACGATCCCCGACGCGGGCCGTGGTCCGGCCGGGTTCTTGTTGGAGCGTGATGGCGCCCGGGTGCTGATCGACGGCGGCGGCGGCACCATCCAGCGCCTCGCCAGGGCCGGGGTGGACGCCCGGGATCTCGACGGCGGGGTGTACTCCCACCGCCACGTCGATCACTGCGGTGAGCTGGTCCCGATCTTGTTCACCATGCGTGTCGGCGCCGACAAGCCCCGGCTGCGGGACTACCCCATCGTCGCCGGGGCGGGCTTCGCCGAGTTTTTGGCCCAGCTCAAGGCGGTCTACCCCGGCTGGCTGGAGGGCCGCCAGTGGTCCCCGAAGGTGACGGAGCTCCCCCTCGACGGCCCTGGGGAGGCGCGGCTCCCCGGCGGGGTGACCTTACGCACCTTGCCCGCGAACCACAGCGCCGGGGCGCTTCACCTGCGCTTTGAGACCCCTGAGGGCCGATCCCTCGTCTTCTCCGGCGACACCGGGCCCTCGGAGAACCTCGTCACCCTCACCCGCGGCGCGGACGTGCTCGTGACCGAGTGTGCGGTCGAGCCCAACGACCCCTACGGCGGCCACCTCTGCGCCGAGGACATCGCCCAGATCGTGCGGGTCGCGCGGCCAGGGCGGGTGCTGCTCACGCACTTTTACCCTGGCGTCGACGTCGAGCGCGCGCTCCGACTCGTCGCCGCCGAGGGGGTCGAGGTGCGCCGCGCTGAAGACGGGGACGTCGTCACGCTCTGAGCGCGCCGCTCAAGCGCCTGCAGCGCTGTCCCCAGTGTCCGCCTGCTGGCAGGTGCCGTCGCCGTTGTCGATGATGGCGGGCGTGAGGCAGTTGGTGTCCTTGGGGCACTCGCAGGTCTCGATGAGGCCCTCCACGCAGCAGGTGTAGGTCTCCTGCGCGCAGGAGGTAGCGAGGGGGAGCAGGGTGAGCAGGATCCAGCGACGCGTCCAGGGAGACATGGGCGAGCTCCAGCGTTGTGGCTCCTCTACTCTACACCGCAGCGTGGCGGCGCCGCTGCGCCCTCAGCCAGGCGCGCCCGGCCAGCGCACCCGCTCGCTCGGGGTGTACCCGAGCTTCTCCGCGGCCCGGGCGCCGTCGAGCACCGCGCCGTAATGAAAGCGACGGCGGTTCATGCCGTAGGAGAACTCCGTGCCCCGCAAGCGGCGGCGGAGGCGGTAGATCGGCGTGAGCACGGCGCTGGAGACAGGCAGGCCCACGCGGCCCCAGCGGCGGATCACCTCGGTGAGCGGGAGGGTGTCGGCGCCGGGGATGTTGAACACGCCCTGCACGCCCCAGGCCATGGCGCCGAGGATCAAGGCCCGGGCGGCGTCCTCCAAGGAGAGCAGGTTCATCATCGGGTCGTAGCCCGCCGGGCGCAGGCAGATCTGGCCCTCCAGGTAATCAAAGAGCTGGGAGCCCGTGCCCGGGGCGAGGATCTCCCCAAGGCGGAGCACGGCGATCTCCAGGCCGTCGCAGAGGCCCATCCGAGCGCAGGCCGTCAGATCGGCCTCGACGCGGTCCCGCACCCACTGGGGGGCCTTGGGGTGCATGTTCAGCGGGTGGTCCTCGGTGATTAAGGTCGGGAGATCGTTACGGATCTGGTAGACCTCGCCGTAGGAGCGCAGGACGAGGCGCCGCAGCGTCGGGTGCCGCTCGGCGAGCGTGAGCAGCTCCCGCAGGGCCTCGACGTTCTGGGCGTGAACCCGACCGCCTTGGGCGTGGAGCGCGCGGTGCATCGCGGTGTGCAGCACGATCTCGGTCTTGTGGTCTCGGGCGAGGCCAAAGAGCAGCTCGTGGGCCTGGCGCCCGCTCGTGAGGTTCACCGCCCGGTACACGAAGCGTGGCTCATCCGCGATGACCGGGCCGTCGGCCTCCAAGCCGACGCCGATCACGTCCTCCACCCCCGGCGTGCGCAGGAGCTGGCGCACGATGCGCTCACCGAGGGGCGTGTTGGCCCCGGTGACGAGCAGGCGATGGCCCCCCGCGGCCCGCGGCGGCGGCTGAGACGGCGCGCTCATGTGAAGAGCCTCCCCTTTCGTTCCCGCAGGCCCTCCATCAGGAGGACCTCGACGGCGTCACGCACCCGCTGGCTCGCCTCCCGGACGATCTCGGGATCATCGGCCTGCTCGGGGCGGTAGTCGAGGTGGGTCGGGATCGGCGGGCCGTAACGCAGGCGGTAGCGCACCGGCAGGGGCACCGGCGTCGCCGGGACGGGCAGGTAGGGCAGGCCCAGGCGGCGGCCGAGGCCCTCCAGGCGCGCGAGCTGGGGCATCTGCTCCTCGGGCCCGACGATGGCCACAGGCACCACCGGGGCGCCGTGGCGGATGGCGAGCTCGGCGTGGCCGACGCGCCAGGTCTGGAGCTTGTAGCGCTCGGAGTAGGGCTTCCCGATGCCGGGCACCCCCTCGGGGAAGATCATCAGCAGCTCCCCGGCGGCCAAGAGCGCCCGGGTGTTGCCCCGGGAGCCCCCGACGGCGCCGCCCCGGGCGAAGAACGAGCCCACGAGCGGCAAGGTCTGCACGAAGTGGTCCTCGACCGGGCGCGGCGGGCGGCGCACCCGCAACAAGAGGTCCGTCCAGAGCATCATCGCGTCCGTCGGCAAGGTGCCAGAGTGGTTCGCGGCGACGATCACCGGCCCCGTGCGGGGCACATGCTCCGCGCCGACCGAGCGCACCCGAAAGTAACGATCGTAGAGCGGCCGGGTGATGGAGAGCCCCAAGCCGACGAAGTCCCGGTGTAAGCCGAAGGGGTCGTACCCATAGCCCGCATCGGCGATGGGCAAGGCGTCGATGAGCGCGAGGTCTTCGGCGGAGAGCCGGGCGGCGGCGAGGGCGCGGGCGGCGGCGGGCGGGATAGACATCTGGCGCTAGGGTAACGCGGGCCGTGCGCTCGTGGGGAGCGCGGCGTCAGGGCCGAGGCGGGTTCGCTGAGGTCTCCCAATCGGCTCGTCCGCCCGGCGCTCAACCTTCGGGGGGTCGCCAGTCAAAGAGCCCCAGCGGAGGAGGCGGTGGCGCGGGCTTCGCTGGGCGCGGCGGCGCTGGCGGCGGCGGCGCGGCGGCGACGGGCGCAGGGGGCGGCGG
>JAKLKD010000274.1 GCA_023150845.1 Myxococcota bacterium
CCGGGCGAAGGGCACCAGATCCCAGGCGGTCACGGTGAGCTCCAGCACCCGCGGCAAGAGCCACTCCTCCAGCCGCTCCCCCGGCGACCAGGGGCAAGGCCGGTCGTAGGTGTCGGGGGGGAGGATGGGGAGCTGCTTGAACGTGTGGTACTTCAGGTGGGTGCCGCCGACCTTCTGCCGGGCCGCGTAATCCAACACGAAGCTGCATAGGTTGGCGTAGAGCATCGCCACCCGCGCCGCCGGGCGCGACGACATGGCCAGGAGGAAGGTGTCGCCAGTCGCCGAGTACGGCACGAGGGAGGCGATCACGGTGCGCTGATCGGTGCTGCGGCAGATGTCACGCCAGCCGAGCAGCCACTCTCGATCCGTTCGCCCTTGGAGACGCTGATTAATCTCGGACTTCTCCACATAATACCGAGCCCGCGAGAACATCCGGGGATCGGCCAGAGCGTCGTCCTGAAGCTCCGGGAGTTTGCCTTGGTTCGCGCCCGCCTCGGTCTGCCCCTCGTAGGTGCCGTACCGATGATTAAACTGGTGAATCATCTTGGCCTCGATGAGCGGCAAGTATTCTTGCTGCTCAAATACGAGTCGCCCGGAGCGTTCGGAGGCTCCTAAAATCCTTAGATCCTCAAACGTCTTGAAGAGTCCAGAGTCATTCGCCATGTGCAGCATCGCCATAAACCGGAGGTCCCAAGGATTGTACTCGGGCTCCTCCTGCCAGAGAATACCCGCCCGGCGATACATCGCTATGTTGATGTCCCCGTCGCGCCGGGAGTGGAAGGTGGGGCAGGTCTTCGTGTTCGGATTGAGTAGCAGGAAGTCTTCAGGCGACAACACGACGTGCCGCGAAGAATCTGCGAGGGTTTCCACCTTCCGGTGTCCAAATGAGAGGTCCGCACGGTGCCGAACGTCATCTTTTCCGGCGATTGTCATCATGATGAATCGCACGCGGTGATCAATGCCTGGGAACAGGAACGCTTCATTCTCAAATTCATACAGACTGATGAGTGAGGCGTCCTGTGTTAATTCCTGAAAATACGCCTTCGTGGTGTCGTCGGTCGCCAACCCAGGCGGCACAATAAACCCGGCCCGGCCTCTGGGCGCCAACAAGGCCCGGTTGTGCTCGGCGAAGAGCGCGTAGGTGTTCACGTCGCCTTTGCCGCACAGTGGGTAACGCCCCGAGGCGCGCAGCAGGTGGGACTGGCCCTCGGCCTCGCGGCTCGCGGTCTGCCACGCGGTCCAGAGGGTTGGATCGTCCTCGGGCAAGGCGGCGATGAGGCGTTTGCGGGCGGCGGCGTTCTTGGCCTGGGCGATCTCGGGGCTGCGCGACGCAAAAAACTCCTGCTCTTGCAGCTTCACCCGCTCCCACGGCGGGTTGCCCAGCACCACGTCAAACCCGCCGCGCTCAAACACCTGGGGGAAGTGCAGAGACCAGTGGAACAAGGCGTGCTGGTCCCGCAGGGCCTCCACGGTGTCCACCAAGGTCTGCGTCGGGCTCGCGCGGCCGTCGCGAAGGTCTCGCCACAGGCCGTCGGTGGGGGCGCTCTCGGCCAGGGCCCCGGGGCTGTGTTTGGGCCAGAGGAAGGCGGCGCACCAGGCGTCCGCGATGAGGCGCTGGCTGCGCCAGGCGGGGCTCTGGATCAAGGCGTCGTAGTCGGCCTCTTTGCGCTGCAGGGCGTCGGGGGTGGTGTCGGGGGCGGCGTCGACGGCGGCGAAGCCCCGGGCCAAGGCGCGGGCGTCGTCCGGGCTGCCCCACAGGCTCGTGAGCGTGGCCTGACCCCCACGCTCGGCCTTGTTGCGGCGCTTGAGGGAGGCGCTCACCTTGCGGTCGTCGCCGGTGAGCGGCTCAAAGGCAGCGTCGGGCACCCCTTGGGCCAACAGCTCGGGCGTGGCGCCCAAGAGCGCGTTGCCCCGCTGGATGTGGCCGCGCAAGAAGCTCAAGGGCTGGCCGGGCACGACGGCCTCCAACCACAGCGCCATCTGGCAGAGCTCGACGGCCTGGGGGTTGAGGTCTACGCCATACAGACAGCGGCCCACCACGTCGCGCACGGCGCGCTGGTAGTCCTGGGCGGTGGGGGTGCCGTCTGCGCGGTGCCGGGCCACGTGGGCGGCGAGGCGGCGGGCGGCGGCCAACAAAAAGTGCCCGCTGCCGCAGGCCGGGTCCACCACGGTGAGACGCAGCAGGGCCTCGGCGGGGGCCTTGGGGTGGGCGGCGGCGGTGGCCTGGATCACGGGCTCCAAGGCCGTGTCCAAGAGCGTCGCCACGAGGCTGTCGGGGGTGTAGTAGCTGCCGGTGGTCTTGCGGGCGTTGCCCCGGGACTCATCGGCCTCGGCCTTTGTGTACCGTCGGTCGCGCAATGAGACGCTGGGCACCAGCTCCAGGAGGCTCTCGTACACGCTGCCGAGCTCTTCAGGGCCCATGTCGCGCCAGTTCACCCGGGCGATGCCCGTGGTCTCTTTGAGCCAGGTGAGGTGAAACACGGCGGTGAGCAGGTCGCGGTTGGTGATGCGCGCGGCGTCTAAGGACTCGTGCTGATCGGGGCGAAACACGCCGCCCAAGGCGGGCAGGCCCAGGCGGGGCTCGCCAAAATTGAGCGCGCGCAGGGTGATCTTTAGGCCCTCCCAGGCGTCGTGGTGGTGATCGTGGGCGGCGCGTCGGGCGGCGCGCTCGCGCAGGCGGCTGAGGCTGTAGGCTTCAGCGTAGAGTCGCTTGGCCTCGGCGTCGGCGCTGTCGGGGTGGAGCAGGCCGCGCTCCTCCACGGTCAGCGCAAAAATGAGCTGGTAAAGAAGTCGTAAGAGCTGCCTCTGCAGGGCCTCGGCGGTGAGGGATCCGTCGGCCAGCGCGGCGCGTAGGGCCTCGTTGTGGGGGTGGGCGATGAAGCCTTGGCCCAGGGTGAGGAGCGCGGCCTCCACGCCGTCGCGCAGGCGGTCCCGGGCGCGGGTGCCTGCTTCGCGGCCCGCCTCACGCCAGCGCTCCAGGGGGCAGTCGGCGGGGGGCTCGCCGGGGCGGCCGAAGCGGGTCTGGTGGGTGAGCAGCCACAGGGCGGTGAAGTCGGCGTAGCGCTCGTCCTCGAAGATCTCCCGCAGAGAGACCTGAATCCAGGCCGGGCGGGTGAGGCTGCCGTTGTCGCGCACGATGCGCAGGGTGTGGCCGTCGGAGCACAGGCCCCACAGGGCGCCATCGGTGACGTTCAGGGCCTCTTGGCAGAGGCCGAAGGCGCTGCGGCGGCGGCCGCCGTCGCCGAACAGCGGCGAGGGGCTGTCGAGGCCGAGGTTCAGGGGGGCGATGACCACGGGCACCCGGCCCTCTAAGGCGGCGTGGCCGATGGGGTACACCCGGCCCTGGTGCTCGATGGGGGCGACGGGCGTGAGGCTGTCAAAGCCCAAGGCGAGGGTCAAAAGCCGCGTGACGAAGGTGACGGAGAGCTCCTCCGCCTTCCCGGCCTTCGCCCCCGCCGTCTGGTCTCGCCAGTGGGGCTTGGTGAGGTTCCAGGCGCGGGCGATCTCGTCGCGCAGGCTGAGGCCCCGGGGCACGCCGTAGTCGGCCTCGGTCTGTCGCTCCGCGGCCTGCTGGGCGACGCGGGTGAGCCACTCCGGGGCCAAGAGGCCGCCGACGACGGTGATGGCGTCGAAGCCGATGGAGGTGGGCGGCATCAGGGGGCTCCTTCGACGGCGGGCAAGAGCACGTAGAGGGCGACGACGTCGGGGGGGCTCAGGGCCTCGACGTCTACGCGGCCGCGGGCGCGGCTGGACTCGCGGGCGCGGTCGTGGTCGCGGGCGAGGGCCTCGGCGCGGCGCTGGGCCAGGTGGTGCAGCTCGGCGGTGAGGGACTGGAGCTCGACGAGGGCCTGCTGGCCTTGGCGGATGCGCACGGGCGGCGGCGGGTCACGCAGGGGGAGCGGGTCGAGCAGCGCTAAGGCCTCCTCTCCTTCAGCGAAGACGCGGCCGCTTTGGAGGGCCAAGGCGCTGGCCTCCTCGACCAGAGACGGGGTCACCCGGCGGCCCCGGGTGGTGGTGAGGCGGTGGCGCAGGCGGGTGAGCACGATGAGGGTGCGGGCGGTGACGGCGCCGCTCACCCAGCAGCCGACGCGGCCCAAGACGGCGGGGTCGTTGGAGCCGTCTTGGGCGACGAGGCAGCGGGCGAGGAGGGCCTCGGCGAGCACGCTCACGAGCGGGTCGCTGCGGTGGATGGCGCGGTGGCCTTCGGCGGGGGGCGTGGTGAAGCTCAGGCGCTGATCGCCGCGCAGGCCCTCGGCGTCGAGGCGCTCGCGCAGGTCGCTGGGGAGGTGCTGGAGCGACACCCGCAGGCCGGTGGCGGTCGGCGTCGGCGCGGCGCTCAGGCGGCTCAGCGCCCGGGTCAAGAAGGCGCGGGTGGTGTCTTGGCCGCCCAGGGCGCGCTGGGCGCGCTGCCAGTCGGGCAGCACGTCTTGGGGGTTGACGCGGCGGGTCTGGGCGAAGCGGGTGGCGCGCTCGGCGGCGGTGGTCCAGGCCGTGTTGATGGCGCGCACCTCGGGGAGCAGGCCCAGGGCCAGGGGGAGCTGGGCGGGCTCCTCCCGCTTGGGCTCGGCGCCCCGGCGGCGCAGCAGCACGGCCTTGAGGAGCGCCTGGCTCAAGGCGTGGCCCTCATCGGGCAGGGGCACGGGCACGCCCAAGGACTCCCGGATGCTCGCGGCCTTGCGTAAGATGACCTCCAGCACCGCGCCGTCGACGGGGTTGTTGGCGCCGTACATCAGGACGGTGCGCACCACCAGGGCGGGCTGGCCGTAGCGGTCGACGCGGCCCTCCCGCTGCTCGTGGCGGGTGGGGTTCCAGGAGAGGTCGTAGTGCACGACGGCGGAGAAGCGGGCCTGGAGGTTGATGCCTTCGCTCAGGCAGTCCGTGGCCACGAGCACCCGGCGCTCGGCCTCGCCCAAGGCGGCCACCCGGACCTCACGCTCGTCTGAGGGCAGCTCGCCGGTGACGGCGATGACCGTGGCCTTGGGCAGCCGCGCCTGGAGGTGGCGGGCGAGGTAGTGGGCGGTGGCGATGTAGCGGCAGAAGACGACGGGGTGAAAGCCCCCGTTGAGGAGCTGGGTGACGCGCTCGGTGAGCGCCCGCAGCTTGGGGTCGTCGTCTTGACCGGCGAGGGCCTCGGCCTGGGTGATGAGGGCGCTCAGGGCGGGGTCGGCGCCGCCCGCCGGGGGCTCGACGTCGTCGTCCGCCGTGGTGTCCTCGGCGCCGTCAAAGAGGCGGTCCATCAGCGCGTCGCGCCCGGGATCGTCGGCGGCGAGCCCGGCCCGGCAGCGCAGGGCCAAGGCGGCGGCGGCGGGGCTTGAGGCCGCGCAGCGCAAGAGCGCCAGGGTGCCCCAGAAGTTGAGGCGCTCTCGGGAGGTGTCGCCTTCAGCGGCGGCGACCACCCCGGCGCAGTAGTCGAGCACGGCGGCGAAGAAGGCCTCCCAGGCGCCGGTGAGCTTGTAGGGGAGGTCAACCCGCTCGCGGCGGGGGAAGAGCGGGGCCTCGTGGTCGTCTTGGCCCTGCAGCCTGAGGATGTCGCCGCGCTGGCGCTGCACGAGGTGGGCGGCGAGGCGCTCGCGCAGGCGCTCACGGTCGTCGCCCTGGGCGGTGGGGAGCGCGGCGAAGTCGGGGTTCAAGAGGCCGAGCAGGCGCCCGAAGGCCACGTCATCGCCGCTGTGGGGGGTGGCGGTGAGCAGGATGAGGTGGCGATCGGGGGACCGGGCGAGCTCGGCGAGGAGCTCGTGGCGCTGGTGGCGGCCCCCGGTGGAGGCGGCGCAGGTGTGGGCCTCGTCCACGAGCACCAGCTCGGGGCAGGCGCGGGTGAACTCGGCGCGGCGGCGGTCGGCCTTGATGTAGTCCAAGGAGACGACGGTGTAGGGGAAGGCCGTGAACGGGCTCTCGCTCACGGGGAGATCCCGCTCGATGCGGGCCGCCGTGGAGGCCGTCAGGGCGACGGCCTTGAGGTGGAAGTGGCGGTCCAGCTCCTTCACCCACTGATCGACGAGGTGGGGCGGGCACAACACCGTAAAGCGGGACACGTCGCCGCGATCCAGCAGCTCCCGGGTGATGAGCCCGGCCTCGATCGTCTTGCCGACGCCGACGTCGTCAGCGATGAGCAGGCGCACGGGGTCGAGCTTGAGCGCCATCAGCAGGGGCACGAGCTGGTAGGCCCGGGGCTCGACGGCGAGCTGGCCCAGGCAGCGGAAGGGCCCGGCGCCGCGCCGCAGGGAGAGGCGCAGGGCGTCGCGCAGCAAAAGCGCGCCGTCGTGGCTGGCGCGCTGCTCGGCGGTGGGCCAAGGGAAGGTCGAGGGGGCGACGGGCTCGGGCTCTAACGCCAGGTGCAGGCGGGTGGCGTCCTCGTCGGAGCCGGTCACCGGGCGCACGCGGAGCACGTCGGGGGTGGAGCCAGAGAGCACGATCCACTCGCGGCCCCGGGCGCGCACGATGCTGCCGGGGCTGAAGCGAGGGGCGTCGTCGGCGGGGAGAGCGGGGTTCATGAGGCTCCTAAGGCGGCGGCCAAGGCGTCCAGCGCCTCGGTCGTGGGGGGCTCACCGAGCACGATCAGGGCGTAGCCGAGGTCGTCTAAGGCGGCGACGACGGCGGCGGGCGGCGGGGTGGGCGTGGCCACGAGGTAATACTCCCGCCAGGCGAAGGGCAAGGCGACGCCCGCCACGGTCATGGGGCCGTGGTCGGGGGCGGGCAGGCCGCGGCCGCGGAGCCAGGCGGGGAGGCCCGAGGCCTCGTCCTTGGCGGCGCCGGGGGTGGCGCGGGGCGGCGGGGCGCGGAGGAGGATGACCTCGGCGGCGGCGAGGCGCAGCAGGAGGCGGCGCACGGTGAGGGGGCGGCGGTCGATGCGCTCGTGCTCGGGCTGGTTGTAGTACGAGAGCAGGCAGCGGTAACAGGCGGCGACGCAGCGGGCGTCGGGGGCGTCCTGGAGCTGCTCCGGGTCGGGCAGCGGGCCCTCGTCGGGGACGGCGTAGTGCAGGATCTCCAGGGCGCGGCGGGCGACGGCGGCCAGGGCCCCGGGCTCGGAGACCAGGCGCGAGAGCACCCCGGCGCCACCCTCGGCGGCCTCGTAGAGCAAGAACCCGGCCCGGGCGTCGCGGCTGGGCACGGGCTCGGCCAGAAGCTCACCGTCCTCAAGCTGGAAGGTGGTGGTGACGCCGCGCACCAGGGCGTGCTGCAGGGTGGTGAGGG
>JAKLKD010000275.1 GCA_023150845.1 Myxococcota bacterium
TAGCCCAAGAACTCCGTGGCGTCGAAGCGGTTCGCGAGCTCACGGTGGAGCTCCGGCACGGCCTGCTCGCCGCTGCCCTTCCACGACGCCCGCGCCTTGGCCTTCTGCTCGGCCATGGCCGCCTTGTAGCCCTCGACGTCGACGGTCACGCCACGCTCGGCGGCGATGAGCTCGGTGAGGTCCGAGGGGAAGCCGAAGGTGTCGTAGAGCTTAAACACCACCTCGCCGCTCAGCGCCTTGGGGTGGCGCTCCAGCTCGCGGTCCAAGAGCGCGAGGCCCTTCTCTAAGGTCTCGGAGAAGCGCTCCTCTTCGCCGCGCACGACCTCCTGGATGTAGGCCCGGCGCTCGATGAGCTCGGGATAGTCCGCGCCCATCATCGAGACGACGCGGTCGGCGGACTTGAAGAGGAAGGGCTTGGAGAGCCCGAGCTTCACGCCGTAGCGGATCGCCCGGCGCATGACGCGGCGCAGCACGTAGCCGCGCTCGTCGTTGGAGGGCATGACCCCATCGGCGATCAAGAACGCCGTGGCCCGGGCGTGGTCGGCGATGACCCGCATCGCGACGTCGTGCTCGGCGTCGCGGCCATAAGGCACGCCGGAGAGCTCGGCGGCCTGCTGGATGAGCGGCTGGAAGAGGTCGGTGTCGTAGTTCGTGAGCTTCCGCTGGAGCACCGTCGCCAGGCGCTCCAGGCCCATGCCCGTGTCGATGGACGGGCGCGGGAGCGGCGTGCGGCTGCCATCCGCGGCCTGCTCGTACTGCATGAACACGAGGTTCCAGATCTCGACGTAGCGGTCATCGCCGCCGGCCGGGCCCCGGGTGTCATCGGAGATGGCGCTGCCGAAGTCGTAGTGGATCTCGGTGCACGGCCCGCAGGGGCCCGTGTCCCCCATCGACCAGAAGTTGTCCGCGGCGCCGAGGCGCTGCACCCGCTCCGCGGGCACGCCCACCTTCTTCGTCCAGATCTCCGCGGCCTCGTCATCCGACTCGAAGATCGTGACCCAGAGGCGCTCCTTCTCGATGCCGTAGCCCCGGGTGAGCAGCTCCCACGCGAAGGGGATCGCCTCCTCCTTGAAGTAGTCGCCGAAGGAGAAGTTCCCCAACATCTCGAAGAGCGTGTGGTGGCGCCGGGTGCGGCCCACGTTCTCCAGGTCGTTGTGTTTCCCGCTCACGCGCATGCACTTCTGGGAGGTCGCGGCCCGGAGGTGGTCGGAGCGCTGGGCGCCGGTGAAGATGTCCTTAAACTGAACCATCCCGGCGTTGGTGAAGAAGAGCGTGGGGTCGTTCGCGGGGACGAGGGACGACGACGGCAGCACGGCGTGGCCGCGCTCGCTGAACCAGCTCAGGAAACGTTTGCGGATCTCGACGGAGTTCACAGCGACCTCGGGGCTTTGCGCGTTGGATCGCATAACCCGAGCGCCGGGGGCGCGCCGCGCCTGGGACCTTAGGTCGGCTCGACCCACTCCTCGTCGGAGATCCCGTTGAGGCGGAGCTGGAGGTCATCGGGGTTCGACGAGTAACGCATCATCTCGTCGAGCTCGATGAGCCCCTTCTGGTAGCTCCAGAACAAGGACTGGTCGAAGGTCTGGGTGCCGTACTGCGACACGCCCTTCCGGATGAGGTCGGGGATCTCTTTGGTGCGGAAGCCGTCGGTGATGCACTCGGTGATGGCGCCCTGGTTCAGGAGCACCTCGATGGCCGCCACGCGGCCGCCGCCCTTCTTGGGCACGAGGCGCTGGGAGATGATCGAGACGAGCACGCCGGAGAGCACGTTGCGGATCTGCGCCTGGTGGTGCGGCTCAAAGAAGCCGACGATGCGCTCTAGCGCCTCGGTGGCGTTGATGGTGTGCAGGGTCGCGAGCACGAGGTGGCCCGTCTCCGCGGCGCTGAGCGCGATCTCCATCGTCTCTTTGTCGCGGAGCTCACCGACGAGGATGACGTCGGGGTCCTGGCGCAGCGCCGAGCGTAAGGCGGCGAGGAAGCTCTTGGTGTCGGTGCCCACCTCACGCTGGTTGATGACCGAACGTTTGTCGCGGAAGGTGAACTCGATGGGGTCCTCAATCGTGAGGACGTGGCACTGCTGGGTGCGGTTGATCTCCTCGATGAGCGCCGCGAGGGTCGTGCTCTTGCCCGAGCCCGTGGCCCCGGTGAGCAGTACGAGGCCACGCTGGGCCTCGGCGACACGCTTGAGCGTGCGCGGCAGGGCCAGCTCGTCCAAGGTCTTCACGTCGCTGGGGATGAGCCGCAGCACGAGGCCGATGACCCCGCGCTGGCGGAAGGCGTTCACGCGGAAACGCCCGAGATCTTTGACCTGGTAGGCCATGTCCAGGTCGTTCGACTCCTTAAACAGCTCCCGCTGGACCGGGCTCATGACGTCCCAGGCCATCTTGCCGAGGAGCTCCGCGGGCAGGCGCGGCGCCTTGGGGATGGGGAGGATGTCGCCGTTCACCCGAACCAAGGGCGGCAGGTTGGCCTTGAGGTGGATGTCTGAGGCGCCCAGCGCGACGGCGGCGCGGCAGATCGTGTCGATGTCCATGGCGTACCTTCCTGGTGCGCCGCCGACTTTACCAAAACAAAGGCCCCGGACGGCGACACCCGTTGGCGTCGCGGCCCGGGGCCGGAGGGAGCGGCGTCTAGGCCGGGATCACTCGACCTCAGCGGTGTCCGAGGACTCGACCTTAAACACGCCGCCACGGCGCATCACCTCGTCGCGGATGGCGTCCATGGCCGCCGGGCGCTGCTCCAAGAACTCGCGGGCGTTCTCGCGGCCCTGGCCGATGCGCTCGTCGCCCAAGGAGAACCACGACCCGGACTTGCGGATGACGCCGAGCTCCAGGCCCATGTCGAGGAGCTCGCCGGAGCGGGAGATGCCGTGGCCGTAGAGGATGTCGAACTCGACGGTGCGGAAGGGCGGCGCCACCTTGTTCTTGACGATCTTCACCTTGGTGCGGTTGCCCACGACCTCCTCACCCTTCTTGATGGCGCCGATGCGGCGGATGTCCATCCGGATGGAGGCGTAGAACTTGAGCGCGTTGCCGCCCGAGGTGGTCTCGGGGCTGCCGAACATGACGCCGATCTTGTGGCGGACCTGGTTGATGAAGATCATCACGGTGTCGGAGCGGCTGATGGTGCCGGTGAGCTTCCGGAGGGCCTGGGACATCAGGCGGGCCTGGAGGCCGGGCATCTGATCGCCCATGTCGCCCTCGAGCTCGGCCTTGGGCACGAGCGCCGCGACGGAGTCCACGACAACGACGGACACGGCGTTGGAGCGCACGAGCGTCTCGGCGATCTCCAGGGCCTGCTCGCCGAAGTCGGGCTGGGAGATGAGCAGCTCATCGATGTTCACACCGAGCTTCGCGGCGTAGCTCACGTCCAAGGCGTGCTCCGCGTCGATGAAGGCCGCCACGCCGCCCTGCTTCTGGGCCTCGGCGATGATGTGCAGCGCCAGGGTGGTCTTGCCCGAGGACTCCGGGCCGTAGACCTCAATCACGCGCCCCTTGGGCACACCGCCGACGCCCAGCGCCAGATCGAGACCGACCGAGCCGGAGGAGATCGCCTGGATGACCGGGCGCTCGGCCTCCCCGAGGCGCATGATCGAGCCCTTGCCGAACTGGCGCTCGATGCTGGTGATGGCGGCGTTGATGGCTTGGGCGCGGTCTTTGTCGAGGGGCATGGTGTTCACCTTGGCGACTTGGAGAGGTTGAAGAGGAGGAGGCGGGAGGATCGAGGGGGAGGAGGCTCAGCGGTTGTGTGGGGAGCGAACGAACACTGAATACCCCACCACCCTGCCAAAAATTGACCGCGCATCGCAGGGTCAGGCTTTGTCCTCACCGAGGGCGCCTTGCAGGTGCCGACGGAGGAGGTCGAGGGCGCTCGCGGCGGCGTAGCGGGTGATGCGATCCCGATCGCCGCCCAGGCGGAGCTGCCGATGTACGGTGCCCTCGGGGGTGGCAAGCGCGATGTGCACCGTCCCGACGGGCTTCTCCGCCGTGCCGCCGCCGGGCCCAGCCACGCCCGTCGTAGACAGGCCGTAGGTGGTGCCCGCCCGCGCCCGGATGCCCTCGGCGAGCTGCCGCGCGACGATCTCCGAGACGGCGCCGTACTGGGCCAAGGCCCCGGCGTCGACGTCGCAGGTGCGCATCTTCGCCTCGTTGGCGTAGACGCAGGCGCCCTCCATAAAGGCCGACGAGGCCCCGGGGATGGCGGTGATGGCCGCCGAGAGGCGCCCGCCGGTGCAGGACTCCGCCGTGGCGATCGTCTCGCCCCGGGCGATGAGCTCCGCGACGACGACCTCCTCCAAGGGCCCGGTGTCAACGCCGAACACGGCCTTGCCGATCGCCGCGTGCACCTGGTCGATGAGGGGGTTGAGGCGCTCCTCAGGCACGTCAGGGCGCACCCGCAGCTTGACCTGCACCTCCGGGCTCATCGCCCGGAAGCCGACGGTGACCCCGTCGATGCCCTGGAAGGGCCGCATGATCTCCTCAAGGGCCGACTCAGGCGCGCCCATGCAGCGGAAGGTGACGAGGCGGCCCGGGCGCAGCTCAAAGCGCCGGATGAGGTCGGGGCGGAGATGCTCGGCCCACATGCCCTTCATCTCCCGGGGCACGCCGGGCACGAAGTAGCCGACCGAGGGCGCATGACCGGCCCGGGGTGCCTCGACGGAGAAGCCCGGCGCGGTGCCGAAGTTGTTCTGCAGCGGGGTCGCGCCTTGGGGCAGCATGGCCTGCTTCCGGTTGGCGTCGGACATGCGCCGCCCGATCAAGGTGAAGATGGCCTGGATGTGCTCCAAGGAGGGCTCGTGGAGCACGAGGGGCACGCCGAGCACCCGGCCCAAGGCCTCGGCGGTGAGGTCGTCCGCCGTAGGGCCGAGGCCGCCGGTGCAGATGAGCACGTCCGCGGTGGAGAGGCCCTCGGCGATGGCGGCGACGATGTCGTCCATCACGTCACCGACGGTCACCCGGCGGGTGACCAAGAAGCCGAGCTCGGTGAGCCACTCGGAGAGCGTGGAGGCGTTGGTGTCGACGGTCTGACCCGTGATCACCTCGTCGCCTTGGGACAGCAGGAATACGGTAGGAGGACGCGGTGACTGGGGCATGGTCAGCTCCTGGACCTGAACTTCTGTACAGTAACTTCAGAGGGTGAATGACGCAAAAAACTGGCCGGGCGGTCGGCCTTGATGTTGGCACAAAGACGATCGGGGTCGCGATCTCGGACCCTTTAGGCCTCATCGCGCGCCCGCTGCGCACCCTGAGCCGCCAAGGCGTGAACAAAGACGCCGCCGCCCTGGCGACGATCTGCGCGGCGCAAGAGATCCGCGCCCTCATCGTCGGCCTGCCCCTGGAGCTCGACGGGAGCGAAGATCGTTCCGCCCGGCTCGCCCGGCAGATCGGCGAGGCCCTGGGCGCGCTCACCGGGCTCAAGCCGGTCTACATCGACGAGCGCTTCACCTCTGTCGAGGCCACGGAGCGCCTCATCGCCCAGAACGTCTCCCGGGCCCGCCGAAAGCAGATCATCGACCAGGAGGCCGCGGTGATCATCTTGCAGAGCTGGCTCGACCACGGGGACTGGTCCCGGATCGACGCCCCCTCCGACGACGGCGCTTAAGGCATCGCCCCGGGCAAGACCTCGCCGCGCAGGAGCTGCTCGACGCCCATGAGCGCGCAGCCGACGTGCTGCACGGCGTCCACCTGGACCATCAGGCGCCAGGGGCGGTCGCGGAAGCCGCCGATGAGGCGCTCGGGGCGGCCCAAGAAGGGGGCGTCCGCCGCCTGGTAGGCGTTGCCCAAGAGCGAGGCGCCGTAGCCCAGGGCCCGGTCGTAGGGGGTTGCCTTCACGCCGTTCCGCCGGTCGATCTCGGCCAGCGCGATGACGGCCTCGGCGAGGCCCGCGGCGGGGCCCGCGAGGGGCTGCTCGGGGCTGCCCGCCGTCGGGGCGTAGCGGGCCTGATCGGCGAGATACGCGCGGCAGACGCGCTCCCCGGCGGCGACGCCCCGGACCTCGTGCACAGCGACGGCGGCGATACACATCCAGTGCTCGTCGAGGATCTTGAAGTTGGCCGCGGGCAAGGTCCAGTAGTCCCGATCGACGTAGGCGGCGGCGCGGTCGAGGGCCTCCTTCACCCCGGGCAGGCCCGCGCGCTCGGCGGCGGCGAGGCCGAGGAGGCCTTGGCCTTGGGCGTAGGTGACCTCGTCTTGGTCAGGCCACTCCCCCGTCGCGACGTCCATGTCGCCGCGCACCGCCCCGCGCTCGTCCACGGCCGAGGCGATGAAGGCGGCGTAGCGGGCCTGCAGCTCGGGCTCAACCCCGGCCTCGGTGAAGGCGAGCAGGCCGAGGGCGGTGGTGCCCACCCAGGCCTTCCCGTCGTTGCGGGTGGGATCGTAGACGTAGGCCCGGCCGTCCGTCGTCGTGCGGGTGTTTCGCTTCATGTAGTCGAGGCCGCGCAGGGCCCCCTCACGGATCGCCGCGTCGCCGGTGCGGCTGGCGAGGCGCGACAAGAACCAGGTGCCCCCGGCGTGGCGCGGGAAGTTGTAGCCGCGGCCGTAGTCCCCCGTCGGCCCGATGACCTGGTAGGCGTAGCGGCCGTCCTCGCTCATGTTGTGCACGATGTGGCGCCCGCCCGCCAAGGCGGCGGCGAGGAGCGCGTCAGGCTCAGCGGCGGGCGGGGCGGCCCAGCCGAGACGCAGCGGCGTGACCCCAGCGGCCGTCGCGACAAACCCTTCGGTGCGCGCCCAGCGGCGGGCCTTCCCGGCCTTGAGGAGCTTGAGGTTGAGCACGCTCACCTCAACTCCCGGGACCACGGCCCGGCCCTCGACGGCCTCGGTGTGCTGCCAGGCGCGCCAGGCGGGGAGCAGCTCTCCTTCGACCAGCAAGGCGTCGTCGCCGGGGCGCAGGATCGCGACGCCGCGGGGGGCGAGCGGCGGGAGGCGGAGCGCCCCCTCGGCGCTGGCGACCTCAACGACGAGGCCCGCCTCGGGGTCATATGCAGTCTCCAGGGCGAAGCCGTCGAGCAGCTCACCCGAAGACTCAGCCCGTAAGGTCTTGGACTCTAAGAGTTTTCCACCCTTCACGACGGACACGCTCACGAGGGTCTTGCCCGCGCTCGTGGGCGCCGCCGAGGCCACGCCGCCCGCCCAGCGGCCGTGCAGCGCGGCGGTGAGCGCGGCGCCGTCTTGGTCGGCGTAGGTCGT
>JAKLKD010000276.1 GCA_023150845.1 Myxococcota bacterium
GCTCGTTCAGGCGGCCGAGCACCTCCTTGGGCACCAGCGGGTCGGCGGTGAGGCCCCGCTGGCTGGGAGGCGCGGGGGGCCCGGCGGCGGCGGCGGCGGGCCAGCCCGCGGCGGAGCCGACGTTGTGAACGGGCTCCACCCGAAGCCAGATGTCGTCCACGACCCCGGCGCGGCGTAGCTCACCCAGCGGCGCGTCGGCGTAGAGGCCCGGCAAGGCGGCCGCGGTGTTGGCCCGGCCGATGTCGCCGGTCTCGAAGCCCAGCTCATAGATCAAGGTCGCGCCGACCCCGGCGACGGAGCGGCGGTCGAAGGGCAACATCAACATCCAGGGCTCTTCAGCGCCCAAGAGGTTGCCCGCGAGCTCCAGCTCGCTCGGGGGGTCCAGCTCACCGGCCTTCACGGCGAGGATGTAGGCGTTCACGCCCTCGGCGAAGGCGTCGAACTCCTCGGCCTGCTCGGGGGTGAGCCGGGCCAAGAGCGAGTCGGCGACGAAGGTCATGCCCATGACCCGGCTCTCCATGTCCGTCTCTAGGGCCGCGTCGCCGAGGAGCTCCGAGACCGTGCCGAGCCCCAGGCGCCGGGCGAGGTCCATCTCAAAGAAGCGGTCCTTCGCCATGACGAAGCCCAAGGCGCGGGCGAGGTCGGCGCGGTCATGGGCGTAGATGTGGGGCCGGTCCCCCTCAGTGCGCAGGACCTGCACCTCACAGCGGAGCCCCTGGAGCGGCCGGGTCTCGGTGACGGCGACGGCGTCGAGCGGCGTCGGCGCGGGGGCCTGGGGCGAGCACGCGGCGAGGAGGAGGAGAAGCGAGGGGCGCATCGGGGCTCCGAGGTGGGGACCGAGGAGTGTACCGGGGTTTCAGGCCGCAGGATCGGCCAAATGAGGCTCAAGGAGGGCCCTGGTGGAGAGAGAGGCCCGAGGATGAGGCTCAAGCGCGCGATTTTTTCTGGAGAATCGTCTTCTTGAGCCTCAATCACGGCCCTGGTGGAGAGAGCGGGCGATCTTGAGGCTCATGGAGCCGATTCGCTGAGCGCAGCGGGGTGCGGCGGGCCTACCGTTTCACCAGCACCACGGAGCCCCGCGCCGGGACGGTCACGGAGATGGAGTCGCCGCTCGCCGTCACCGTGCCGCCGGTGAGCACGTCCTCAAAGGTGGCGCCCGGGGTGAGCCCGGCGAAGCTCAGGCCGTTGGTGAGGGTGCGCTCGCTGCCCGAGCGGTTCACGACCACCAGCACCTCGTCGCCCTCAAACACCCGCGCCCAGCCGAGCACGTCGTCTTCGGACCACCAGCCCGTGCGCGCGCCGATGGCCAAGGCGGGGTGCGCCCGGCGGGCCTGGCCCAAGGCCGTGACGTGGTCGAGCACGCGGCGCTCATCAGCGCTCAAAGCGCCGTCAAACCGCATCATGTGGCGGTTGTCGGGGTCGCCGTAGCCCTCCAGGCCGATCTCATCACCGTAGTAGATGAGCGGCAGGCCCTCGTTGGTGAGCAGGTAGGTCCAGGCGAGCATGAGGCGCTCGTAGGGCTCTCCCCAGCCCGGAGGGGACGCCGGGCTGCGCAGGCGGCCGTCCGAGCCGCAGATGCCGTCGCCATAGAGGCTCCCGACCTGCCCGGCCGCGTGGGTGATGAAGCGGTCGACGTCGTGGTTGCCCAAGAAGGTGCTCATCAAGAAGCCGCTGTAGGCCGAGGCGCTCGCCTGCCGCTCGGCGTCGAGCTGGGGCAAGGTGCTCTCACCCCGGGCGAAGGCCGAGAGGATCGCCCAATACAGTGAGAAATCAAACTGCGCGTCGAGCTCTTGTTCGTTCACATACGAGCCGATGAGGCCACGCTCGCCGGAGAAGGTCTCGCCGACGGTGTAAAACTCCTCGTCGCCCCCGGCCGCCCGGTGCTCGATCTCGGCGAGCACCTTGGACTGCAGGTTGAAGTACACCGAGTGAGGCATGTGTTTGACGGCGTCTACGCGGTAACCGTCGATCTCGTAGTCTTTGGCGAAGGCCACAGCGTCGTCCACCATCTGCACGAGGGGGTCCTCGTCGTAATAGCGGATGTCGGGCAAGAAGCTGTCGAACCAGCAGACCTCGGGCGCGGTGTTCCACACGTCGCCTTGGCAGATGAGCTCGCTGTTGAACCAGTCGGTGTTCGCCGCGTAAGCGTGCTCTTCGTGGACGTGGTTCGCCACCCAGTCCACGAGCACCCGCATCCCCCGGCCGTGGGCCTCGTCGATGAGGCTCCGCAGGAGCGCCTCATCGCCGAAGTGCTCCTCTAAGCCCGTCGCGCTCGCGGGCCAATAGCCGTGGTATCCCGAGAAGTTGGCGCCGCACTTGTCGCCCCAGGCGCCCTTGGGGTTGTTCTGCGGGGCGGTGAGCCAGAGCGCCGTCACGCCGAGCGCGTCGAGGTAATCCAGGCGGTCGATCACGCCCTGCCAGTCGCCGCCGAGGTAGTCTGTGCTGGTGTAGTTGGTGCCCTCGCTGAGGTTGAGGCTGGGGTCACCGTCCTGAAAGCGGTCCACAAACACGAAGTACATGAGCCCTGTGGCCCACTGGCGGTCGTCGGTCCAGAACGGGACGTAGAGCTCCTCGCTGCCCACGCCGTCCTCATCTACGGCCGTGAGGCGCAGGGTGTGGCGCCCCTCGGCGAGCCCGGTGAGGCTGAGCGTGTCTGTGCTGGTGAGCGGGGCCTGGTCTACGCCGTCGAGCTCGACGCGGATCGAGCGCAGGGCGGCGCCAGAGCGGGCCGGGGAGAAGCTCGGCGTGAGGCTCACCGACCCGGCGTCGCGGTCGATGTTGAGGCTCGTGAGGCTGAGCGTGGGTCGATCACAGTTGCCGACCGTGACCATCGAGTTGCAGCTCCCCTCCCCCAGGCCGCAGGACGTGTTCCAGTCGTACCCGGCGTCACACTGGGTCAAGCTGGCGGCGGGGTCGCAGGACCACTCCTCGTTGCGCCCGTCGGCGCCCGTCTTCTCGACGAGCTTGTAGGGGTAGCTCCCGGGCGCCAGGTTCACCGTCACCGACCAGACCCCGTCGGGGCCTTCAGTCATCGGCGTGGCCTCGGTGCTCCAGGCGTTGAAGGCCCCGGCGACGGCCATCCCGGCGGCCGCGGACTGGGCCGTGGCCGTGAAGGTCACCGGGCAGGTCTCGGGCAGGGGCACGTCGGTGTCGATGGGCCCGCCGGAGTCTTGGCCCGACTCCGACGGCGTCGAGGCGTCCTTGCAGGCGATGAGCAGGGCGAGGGTGAGGATCATGGGGGCTCCGTCCGCGTGGCCGGGTGGAGCGATCAGGATCGCACCGGCTCTGGCCAATGACAAGCCTTAGGTCCGAACGGCACACCGCTTGCGCCGCCGACCTCGGTTGGGCGGCGCTTGGACTCGCGCGAGGTGGCCTGACTGTGCTGGATAACGCAGACCGGGACGTGTAGACCGAGCTTGACAGCGCGCCAGCCTGCGCCCACGGGAGCGCAGACCGGGCATGTCGGCGCGTTACGCCCGACGCGTCGGGATCCAGGGGCCCAAGGCCGCGTTGAACTCTTCGTCGCTGAGCCCGCCCTCGCAGACGCCGCTCCACACGCTGGCCTCGACGAGCCGCAGGAGCGGGATGTCGGGGAACGCCAGCTTAAAGGAGAACACGATGTCGGTCTGGGTCGCCGCCCGGGGCAGCAGGTCTTGCAGCGCCCGCGCGACGTCTGTCGCGGGCGCGTCCGTCGCCCGCCCTCGCATCCGCTCAATGGTCATGGTCGTTGGCATCGCCTTCGCTCCCTCTTGCTTAGGTCTGGCCTTCTCAATCTCGCTGGTGTCGTCATGACCCCAGGCTCGTTAACCGCGAGCGCCGTGGCGACCGCAGGGCTGGTTCTCAGCCATCGTCAACGTAGCAGCGACGCGCGGGGGATCGCCTCAAAATGACTGACACCCGCCTTACATTCGGCGGTTTCCCCCGATGGTCACGCCCTGAGGCGGCCCTGAGGCGCCTGGGGCCGCGCCATGCTATGCCTCGACGCATGACTACTGACGATGAGCTCCGGGCGATCCACGAGCAGAACCGACGGTCTTGGAACGCCGTCACCCCCGCTCACAACAGCCACAAGCTCGACCAAGCGGGCTTCTTGCGGCGCGGCGGCAGCACGCTCTTCCCCGATGAGCTGGAGCTGCTCGGCGAGGTCGCGGGCAGACGCCTGCTCCACCTGCAGTGCAACTGCGGTCAAGACTCGCTGAGCCTCGCCGCCCTCGGCGCCGACGTGCTCGGGGTCGACATCTCCGACGCCGCGATCGTGACCGCCCAGGCGCTCTCCGCGGAGTCGGGCATCGCCGCACGTTTTGAGCGCGCCGACGTGCTGGACTGGTTAGACGCCGCCGCGGCGGACGGGCGGCGCTTTGACCGGGTCTTCTCGTCGTACGGCACCATCGGATGGCTCGCGGATCTGCCCCGCTGGGCGCGCGGCGTGGCCGGGGTGCTCGCCGAGGGCGGGGAGCTCACGCTCATGGAGTTCCACCCGCTCTGCTGGAGCTTCGACGGCGAAGGCAAGGTGGTCGAGCCTTACTTCATCGAGGGGCCGATCCCCGAGCGCGGCGGCGTCAACGACTACGTCGCCCGCAGCGAGGGGGTGCTCTCCCCGAGCGGGCACGCCCCTGGCGTCGAGGGCTTCGTGAACCCTGAGCCCGCCTTCGGCTTTCAGCACACCGTCGCCGACATCGTGCAGGCCCTCGCCGACGCCGGGCTGTTCATCCGGCGCCTCGTGGAGCGGCCGTACTCCAACGGCTGCCTGCTGTTCCCGGGCATGGAGCCCCTCCCCGACCGCCGCTTCGGCATGCCCAAGGGCGTCCCGGCCATGCCCCTGATGCTCGGCGTCGTGGCCACCCGGCGCTGAGCCTGGGTCGGGCGCGCCGTGTTAAGACGGGCTGGACGGAGACCCGCCGCTGGCTGAGCCGACGACCCCGGGCGCCGTCGTGTCCTGCTGCAACCTGCTCTGAGGCGCTCGTGACCCACTCCTGCGATGTCCTGGTCCTCGGCGCGGGGATCAACGGCCTCTCGACGGCCTGGCAGCTCCTGCGACGCGGCGTCGAGCGCGTCGTGCTCGTGGAGCAGAACCCGCTCTTTCACAGCCGCGGCAGCTCCCACGGCCACACCCGCATCACCCGGTCCAGCTACGGCGACCCGATGTGGGTGGAGCTGATGCTCGTCGCCCACGGCGAGGAGTGGCCGGCGCTAGAGGCCGAGGCGGGCGGCTCCCTGCGCACACACCGCGCGGGCTGCTTTTGGGGCCCGGCCTCGGGGCCCATCGCGCGCTGGCTCGACGCCGTGCGGAGCGTCGGCGCCCCGGTGCGGGCGCTGGACCTCGCCGAGGCGCGGGCGGTCTTCCCGGCCTTCCGTTTTGAGGAGGACGACCTCATCCTGCGCGACGAGAGCGCCGCCGTCATCCACGCGGCGCGCACGCTCCAGGCCCTCGCCGGGCGGGTGCGGGCCCGGGGCGGGGTCATCGCCGAGGGCGTGCGGGTGCTCGACCTCACGCCGCGCCCGGGGCACACCCGGGTCACCACGTCGAGCGGCGTGTTTGAGGCCGGGCGCGTCGTCGTCACCGCCGGCCCGTGGACGGCCAAGCTCCTGCCGGAGCTCCAGGGCCGCCTGCGCGTCACCCGGCAGTCCGTGGGGTACCTGCGCTTCGACGGGGACACCGACGGCCTGCCGCCCTGGATCTGGCAAGGCAGCGGCCCAGACAACAACTACTACGGCCTGCCCAGCCTCGGCCGACCCGGCGCGAAGGTCGCCCTGCACCGCACCTTGGGCCCAGCGGACGACCCCGACGACCGCTACGACCCCGAGCCCGCGGTGTGGGAGGTCATGGAGTGGGCCCGCCGCCGCTTCGCCTGGACGCTCACCGGGGCCGTCGGCAGCGAGGCCTGCCACTACACCAACACCCACGACGAGGTGTTTGTGCTGGACGCCGCGCCGGGCCTGCCGGGGGTCGTCGTCGGCGCGGGCTTCTCGGGGCACGGCTTCAAGTTCGGGCCCCTCACCGGGCGAATCCTCGCCGAGCTGGTCATGGACGGCGCGACGACCGTGGCGCCCTTTGAGGCCCACCGGGCGCGCTTCGCCGCGGCCGGGCGAGGCGGCTGAGCCTTGGGCCCCACGCTGCTCTGGCTCCTCGGCGCCTGCGCGGCGATGCGCCCCGCGCCCATCGACGAGGGCGCGCTCCTCGCCGAGGTCAGCCGCCTGCACCGCGCGAGCTATGACGCCTGGGCGACCGACGGTGAGCCCGAGGCGCTCTACGCCACGCTCAGCGGGGTGTGGACCGGGCGCGCCCTCACCGAGCAGTACGTCAGCCAGCGCGTCGCATTGGCCCGGCTGCGCGCGGCCCGGGGCGGCCTGACCCTGCGTGGGCACCGCGTCGAGGAGGCGAGCCTCTCCCGCCTCGACGCCGAGGGCGCCACGGTGCGCCTGCGCTGGCTCGTCGGCGGGCTGGTCACCCACGAGGGCCACAGCCACGCCCGGGTCTCGCGATACGAGGCCGTCTACGAGGTGGTGTTCACCGCCGAGGGCCCCCGCCTCGCCGGGGTCTGGCCGAAGGATCAGCGCCGCCTCGCCGCGCCGCCTCCAGACGCCGAGTCCTGGTTTGATGACCCCGCCTTGGACCCCGCGACGGGCGCCGCGCCGGGCGGGGCTGTCCCCCTCGACGCCTTGCGGGGGGGCGGATGACGGCGCCCGACGCCCTGAGCGTAGACGCCGAGGGCCTCACCCGGACCACCGAGGACGGCTTCGTGCTGCGCCTGCCTCAGTGGACGGTCGCCCGCGGCGCCCAAGTCGCCGTCGTCGGGCCCTCGGGGAGCGGCAAGACGACGCTCCTGCGCCTGATCGCGGGGCTCGTGGCGCCGACAGCGGGGCGCCTCATCGTCGAGGGCCTGGACCTCAGCTCCGCGGACGAGGCGGCGCTTCGGGCGCACCGGCGGGCGCGGGTGGCGCTCCTGCAGCAGGACTTCCCGCTCATGGAGGCGCTGAGCGTCGAAGAGAACGTGCTCTTGCCCTTCCGGCTGAGCGCGGCCCGGCCTCTGGACGACGCGGCGCGGGAGCGGGCCCGGCGGCTCCTCGGTGAGCTCGGCCTCGGCGAGGCGGCGCGGCGCGGCGTCGAGCGCCTCTCCGCCGGGGAGCGGCAGCGTGTGGCCTT
>JAKLKD010000277.1 GCA_023150845.1 Myxococcota bacterium
TGATGAGCACAAGAAATGGCGAGCGGGCCCGAGACATGCCTCTTCCAGCGTATCATCCAAGGCCCCGCGCCTTCACACCCGGCGCGTGTTGAGGTGCAGATGGTGGTCGCGCTCCTGTGGGTCCTCCGCGTGTGGATGGCCCTCGTCCTCCTGGGCTGGCTCGGCGCTTGGGCCAAGATCGTCCGCCGTCGCCGCGAGGGCACCTGGGCGCTCGGCCCCCAGCACCCGGCGGCGGACCCGGGCGTGCTCGTGAGCGTGATCATCCCCGCCCGAAACGAGGAGCTGAACCTCCGAGGCTGCGTCGAGGCCGCCTTGGCCCAGGACCACTCCAACCTCGAGATCATCGTCCAGGACGACGCCTCGACGGATCGTACCGGGGAGATCCTCGCCGAGCTCGCCGCCCAAGACCCCCGCATCGTCGCGCTCAAAGGCGGCGGTGAGGCCCTGCCGGAGGGCTGGTTCGGCAAGCCCTGGGCGCTCCAGCGGGCCCAGCGCGCGGCGAAGGGGCGCTGGCTCGTGTTCATCGACGCCGACGTGCGCCTGCACCCCGCCGCGGTCTCCCGGGTCGTCGCCTATGGCGAGCGCGAGGGCCTGGACATGGTCACGGGCTTCGGCGCGCAGACGATGGGCAGCTTCTGGGAGAAGGTGCTCCAGCCCGCCGTCGCGGGGCTCATCCTCGCCGGGAACGACCTCAACGAGGTGAACGACCCCACGAAGGCCGACAAGAACATGGCGAGCGGCCAGCTCTTGGCGTTCCGCCGGGAGGCCTACGACGCCTTGGGCGGCCACGAGGCCGTGAAGGACAACATCCTCGACGACGTGGGCCTCGCCCGGGCGGTGAAGGGCGCCGGGCGCCGCTACCACTGCCTCTTCTTGCGGGAGCTGTACTCCGTGCGGATGTACACGAACCTCAAGGAGATCTGGGAGGGCTGGTCGAAGAACCTCTTCGCCGGGATGCGCTACTCCTGGGCGATCACCCTGCTCGTCATCGCCTACACCATCGCGATGAGCCTCTCCGGGCCGATCCTCACGATCTGGGGCGCCTTCGGCCTCGTCCCCGCGGACCTCTTCGCCTTGGGCCTCGCCCACTGGCTCGTGATGCAGGGCGTACGGCTCACCATGGACCGCATCTGGCAGATGAACCCGCTCTACGGGCTCACCCACGCCCCGGCGCAGGTGATGGTGATCCTCATCATCCTCAACAGCGCGCTCAAGAGCCGCGGGCGGGGCGTCGGCTGGCGAGGTCGCACCTACCAGCTCACGCCCCGCTGAGCGGCGCCCCCGGGCGAATCAGCCCGAGGACGGTCAGCCCGAGGACTCCGTGCACTTCTTGCTCGGCTCGCCGGTGAGCATGTACTCCACGGCCTCCCGGGCGAGGATGATGTCGGCGTTCGTGAAGACGTGGGCCGCGTCTTTGGTGTTGATGATGCAGTAGTTGGACGCGCGGGGCTTGGCGTCGCCGTCAACACCCTCGGTCATCACCTTTAGGAGCGCCTCGTGGTTGCCGTTGGGCACCTTGGGGTCGCTGGAGGAGTAGATGTAGGCGATGGGTGTGGAGTTCAGGGGCCACTTGGGGCCGATGCCCTGGTTGTAGAGGCGGCGCAGCGACCACTGGGAGAGCACGGTCTCGGTGGTGGCGGAGGGGTCGTAGAAGATGCGGTTGAGGCCGTCCTCAACGTCATCGACGTTACGCGCCCAGTGCTCAAGATCCTCGATGGCCGAGTCGAGCAGGATGCCCTTCACGCTCTCCCAGGGGACGATCTCGCCCTCGTCGTACTCGTACATGCGCTTGAGCAGATCGATGACGCCCCGGCCGCCGTCACCCAGGCCGACGAGGTAGACCTGATCGGGGTCGATGGGCACGTCGTCAGGCAGACCGTAGCTATCAGCGGTGTACTCGTCGTGGAGCATCTGGAGCATGCGCCAGGCCAAGGCGCCGCCGTTGCGCTCAAAGTACTCCACCGAGGTGTCGTTGTTGATGTAGCCCGACTCGTTGTGCCAGAGGTCGCCCCAGCAGTTCATCGGCATCAGGACCGTGAAGCCCTTCTCCAAGAGCGCGGCGACCAAGGTGCCGTTGTTGACCTCGGAGGGATCGACCCGGGGGTGCATGCCCATGGTCTCCCAGGTCTTCTGCACGCCCCAGGTCCACTCAAGCTGGGTGACGCCTTCAGCGCTGACCCCGGCGAAGTGCTGGCCGAAGATGGGATCGTCCGGGCGGGGGTCGTAGAGGTAGTCAAACGACGCGCTGTGCAGGACGATCGCCACGGGGGCCGGGGTGGTCACCGCCTCGTCGTAGATGATGTAGTACCGGGCGGTCTGGCCGTCGGGGCAGCGCAGCGCCGTGCGGAGGGTGCGCACGACGGCGGTGTTCACGTCGCTCACGCTCGTCTCGTAAGGGATCGTCGTGAAGTCGACGGGCTCTGGGGTGGACCAGCATCCGGCGGTGAGCGCGAAGGCGAAGGGGAGCAGCCGACGCAAAGTGACCTCCTGCGTGCGCCCAGTGGGCGAGACGATTCCTCCCCAGTGTATCAGGCCAGCGGGGGCGTCGGGGAGGTGTTACCCTTCGTGTCCCCTGATGAGAGGCTCATGGACCTCACGAGTCGGCTCAGCGCGCCATGTGGTGTCGCCTTGCTCCTCGCCGCCTGCGCCGAGGAGCCGCCTACGCCGCCCCCCGCGCCGCCCTGCGCGGGCGCTGGCGTCGAGTCCCTCGTGGGGGACTGGGTGGCGACGAGCGGCGCGCGGGTGGACCTCACGACGCGGCTCAGGATCACCCGCCAAGACGCGGGCCTCTCCTTGCAGTGGGTGCGCGGCTCGGCGCGGGCGGCGCTCACGGCCCCAGCGGGGGGCCCCGGCTTTGAGGCGACCCTCGACGGACAGCCCTTCGTGGGCCAGCTCCACCCCGAGCGCTGCACCCTCGTCGTGCGGGCGGGCGAGGCGGCCCCGGTGGAGCTCCTGCCGAGCCTCAAGGGCGACGCCGTGCCTTGGGCGACCTGCACCGAGGCCGCGGAGCTGCGCGCTGAGGGGGATCGAGCGGTCTTGTCCGCCACCGCGCAGGCGCCGCTGCCCGAGGGCTGCGTCGGCGAGGCCGCGCTGTACCTCGACGAGCGGCGCGTCGACGGCGCCTTGACGATTGACGGCCCGCGCTGGTCCGTCGAGGTCGCCGCCGCGGCCCCGGGTAAGGCGGAGCTTCACCGGGCGAGCCGCTGCGGCGAGGCGCCCCCTACGCCGCTCGGCGTCGCCTGCGTCGGCCACGACGCCCCGAGCGCGGTTCAATGACGCTGGTTCACCGAGAGAGCAGGAGCAGGGAGTCGTATGCGCTGGCAGCTCGTAGATCGAATTGATGAGCTCGTAGAGGGCAAGAGCGCCGTCGGGGTGAAGTGTTTTACCCTCTCCGAGCCGTTCTTCGCCGATCACTTCCCCGGCTTCCCCGTCGTGCCGGGGGTGCTGCTGCTGGAGTCGATGGCCCAGCTCGCGGGCAAACTCATCGGCTTCACGGTGAAGCGCCAGCGCGGCGACTGGCCCTTCCCGATCTTCACCATGGCGAACCATGTGAAGTTCCGGCGTTTTGTGCGGCCGGGCACCATCGTGCAGCTCCACGTCGAGCTCACGAACCTCTCCCCGGAGAGCGCCGCGGTGAAGGTGCAGGCCAAGGTGGACGGCAAGCTCCACGCCCAGGCCGAGGAGTTCTTCGTGTTCAACGCCGTGCCGCTCCTCGACGACGCCGAGCGCCGCCGGGTGGAGAACCTGGAGCGCCAGGCCCTCCGGCTCCTCTGGGCGGACTACCCCCGCGACATGCTCCAGGAGGCCCAGTGAGCGCGCGCCGCCGGGTCGTCGTCACCGGCATGGGCATGATCACCCCCGTCGGCCGGGACCTCCCGAGCACCTGGGACGCGCTCATGCGCGGCCGCTCCGGGGTCGGGCCGATTCAGCGCTTCGACGCGCGCAGCTACCCGGTCACCTTCGCCGCCGAGGTTGATCGCCCGAACTCCGCCGACCCCGCCGAGTTTAAGCTCGACCTCGCCCGGGTCGCGGTCAAGGAGGCCCTCGCGGGCTCCGGTCCCCTCCCCTACGATCCCACCCGGATCGGCGTCTGCGTCGGCTCCGAGGCCGCGCGCCCGCCCCTGGAGGCCATCGCCCGGCAGCTCCGGCACAACACCGTCGCGACCCTCGCGGAGATGCGCCGGGGCGCCCCGGACGCGCCCTCCCGGGTCGTCGCCGAGCTCGTCGGGGCCCAGGGCCCGGTGAGCACGGTCTCGACGGCCTGCACGTCCTCGTCTCAAGCCGTCGGCGAGGGCGCCCTGCGGGTGCGGCGAGGTGAGGTAGACGCGATGATCGTCGGCGGCGTCGATGTGCTGGTCGATCCCGTGATGGTCGTCGGCTTCGCGCTCTTGGGCGCGCTCTCCACCCGCAACGACGACCCCCTGCGGGCGAGCCGCCCCTTCGACCGCAGCCGCGACGGCTTCGTGCTCGGTGAAGGCGCGGGCTTCTTGGTGCTGGAGGAGGCCGAGGCCGCCTTGGCCCGGGGGGCGACGCCGCTCGTGGAGCTCTCGGGCTTCGGCTGCTCCTGCAACGCCTACCGCATCACCGACTCCCCGCCGGACGGCCGCGGCGCGGCGCTGGCGATGATCGACGCCCTGCGCGACGCCGGGCTTCGCCCTGAAGACATCGGCTACATCAACGCCCACGGCACCTCGACGCCGATGAACGACGCGAGCGAGGCCCGGGGCATCCACACCTGCTTCGGGTCGCACCGCCCGGCGGTCTCCTCCACGAAGTCGATGATGGGCCACCTCGTCGCGGCCTGCGGCGCGGTGGAGGCCATCGTCACCGCCTTGGCGATCCGCGAGGGCCGCCTGCCGCCGACGATCAACCTGGAGCAGCCGGATCCCGACTGTGACCTGGATCACGTCGCGAACACCGCCCGAGACGCCCAGGTCCGCCACGCCATGACCAACGCCTTCGGCTTCGGCGGCTCCAACGGCACGCTCTTGCTCTCGCGCTGGGAGGCCTGAGTGCCCCGCGTCGCCGTGACCCGGGTGGAGCTCTCCTGCGCGCTCGGGGAGGACCTCCAGGCCGTGCTCGCCGCGCTTGGCGCAGGCCAGCGTGGCCTCAGCCCCCTTCAACACGCCGCCCACCCCGACGCCGTCGGCGGGGTCGTCCCCGGGCCCGACCTCAAGCCCTGGCTGCTTCGCCGGAAGGACGTGAAGCTCCTGAGCCGGGCGGCGATCCTCGCCTTGCCGGTCTGTGGCCGGGCGCTCAAGGGCCACGCCGTGCCGAAGGACCAGCTCGGCCTCTTCTTCGGCGTGCGCCGCGAGCCCCCGGACGTCGAGGAGGGCCACGAGACGATGGAGGCCTCGGCCCGGGACGGCGCGGTGGACCTCCAGCAGCTCTCCACCGCCGGGAAAGACGTCTACCCGCCGCTTCTGCCCCTGCGCACCCTGCCGAACCTCGTGCTCGCCCACGTCGCGATCAACCTCGGGATCATGGGGCCCTCGGACACCTTCGCGGGCGGGCCCGTCGCCGGGCTCATGGGCCTGCGTGAGGCGGCCTGGGCCGTCGTGGAGGGGCGCTGCCCGGCGGCGTTGGTCTGCGCCGCGGACTCCGCCGTCGACGCGACCTCGCTCCGCGACCTGCGCCGTGTCGGCGTCGAGGGCGCCCCTGGCGAGGCCGCGGTGGCCTTGGTGCTGGAGCCGGTCGGCGCGCCGAACACCTTGTTTGAGCTGGAGATCGGCGCCGCGGGCTCCGGAGACGACTCCGTCACGCCCCTGGCGCACCACGCGGCGCTGGGCGTGTGTGGGGTCGCCGATGGCCTGCTCGCGCTCTTGCTCGCCCCCCCGGGCCCGCTCCGCGTCGCCGATGGCACCGGGGCTTGGGTGGTCGTGTCCCGCGCGCCCTGGCCGGGGCGTGATAGGATGCCTGCGGCCGCAGAGGATGACGCCCCTTGACCACGCGCGAGACCGCACGCCGCTTCCACTTCCTGCGTGAGATCGCCTCCGGGGGCTTCGGGAGCGTGTTTCTCACCAAGGTGATGCACGCCGATGGCTTCTCACGCCTGGCGGCCGTCAAGCTCCTGCACCGCCGCTGGTCGGAGAACGAGGAGATCGCGCGGCGCATGCGTGACGAGGCGCGGCTCTTGGGCTGGCTCCGTCACCGCAACATCGTCGATGTTGTCGATCTCACGTCCATTGACGGCCGCGCCGCCGTCATCATGGAGTTCTTAGAGGCCGTAGACCTCAAGTACATCGTGCAGGACATGGCCGAGCGCGGGGAGCTCGTCCCGGCGAAGGTCGCCATCGAGATCATGGCGCTCGTGGCGTCGGCCCTCGACGCGGCCTACAACCGCCCGCCCTTCCCCGGCGAGAAGCCCCTGCGGGTGATTCACCGCGACATCAAGCCCTCCAACATCATGCTCGACGACGTCGGCATGGTGAAGGTGCTCGACTTCGGCGTCGCCCGGGCCGACTTTGAGTCCCGGGAGTCCCACACCCGCGAGCTGCAGTTCGGCTCCGTAGACTACATGCCGCCGGAGCGGCTGTTCTTTGAGCCCGAGACGCCGGCCTCGGACGTCTACTCCTTGTCGGCCTCGATCTACGAGCTCCTCGTCTTGGAGAAGTTCGGCAAGGCCCGCGGCCGCCCCCAGAAGCACCAGGCCTTCGTCGCCGAGCGTATGGCCTTCATGCGCGGCGTGCTCCAGGTGACGAGCGCCCAGGCCGAAGAGATCGAGCATCTGATCTCGACCTGCCTCTCCTACGAGCACTCCGAACGTTTCACCGCCGCCGAGGTCTACACCAAGGCCCGGGCCTTGGCCCGCCGCATCGAGGGCCCCGACCTGCGGGAGTGGGCCGAGGGTGTCATCCCGCCCCTGGTCCGCGCCTTTGAGGCCGCCCCCCGCGAGCCGAACCCGCTCATCGATCAGGTGCTCAACGAGGACTCCCACGCCCTCGACGACGGCGGAGATGCTATCGCCGCGTCCGCCGCCACCGCCGCCGCGGCCGCCGCCGCCGCGGGGGGTGAAGAGGTCCCCCGCAATGACCCCCGCTGGGAGGCCCTGCGCCAGGCCGCCTTGGCGGAGCTGAAGCCGAGTCCGGATGAGCTGCCCCCGGCGACCCCGGTGCCGCCGCCCACACCCCCTGCGCCGCCGCC
>JAKLKD010000278.1 GCA_023150845.1 Myxococcota bacterium
GGGCTGGCGCGTGGTCCATCAAAACGCTAGCTTGGGCCATCAAGACCTCAGGAGGAGCCATGTCCGACACCACCACCCGCGGCGTTCGAGTGCAGGTAGACGTGCGCTACGTCCCCGAGCAGTCCGAGCCGGGCAAGAGCTGGTTCTTCGCCTACACCGTCACCGTCAGCAACGTCGGGGATCGCCCCGTGCGGCTGTGGTCGCGCCACTGGATCATCACCGACGCCACGGGCCGCCAGCAGAACGTGAAGGGCCTCGGCGTCGTGGGCCAGCAGCCGCGCCTGCTCCCCGGCGAGCGCCACACCTACACCTCGGCCTGCCCGATGCCCACGTCGATGGGCACGATGCACGGCACCTACCAGATGGTCACCGACGAGGGCGAGCGCTTCGACGCCGAGATCGCGCCGTTCACCCTGGCCGATCCCCTGACCCTCAACTGAGCGGCGGCCCGGGCGCCCAGGCTCAGAGCTCGTCCCACTTCTCCATGCGCCCTCGGGCGCGGGAGACGGGGTACTTCTCGGCGTTCTTCTTGAGCTTCGCGGCGACGGCGGCGCTGAGATCCACCCCGGCGTGCTCGGCGAGGTTCATGAGGCAGATGAGCACGTCCGCGAGCTCCTCGGCGACCTTGGGCTCACGGGAGGCGACGGCGGGCTGGGGGCCGCCGTCTTCACACCAGAGGTAGAGCTCCAGGAGCTCCCCGGCCTCGACGGAGAGCGCCATCGCGAGGTTCCGGGGGCTGTGGTACCGCCCCCAGTCCCGCGCCTCGTTGAAGGCCCGGACCTCGGCGCGCAGGGCGCCCAGGGGGGTGTCGTCGTCGGTCACCGCCGCTCCAAGAGCAGGATGTGCTCCCGGCGCACGGTCTTCGCCCCGAGATCCCGGCGATCCCCGCTGGCCCGGGCGATGGGGTGGAGCTTCACCTTGGCGCCGAGGCGCTCGATGGTGCCCAAGGCGTCCACAGGGCGGTCCACGGCCACGCCGTCGCCGATGACGATGGCGGCGCGCCCGCCGGGGTTTAAGGCCCGGCCGACCTGGCCGAGCCAGGCCTCGGTGTCCTCTTGCCAGGCCTTCCAGGCCCGGGCGCGGTCGGCGGAGAAGGCGCGGCGGGGGCCGATCTCCGCCCGGCGGGCCTCACCGTCGTCGAGGCCGAGCCAGGCCGTGCGGAGGGTCTGGAGCGGGACGTAGTCGTAGACCGCGGGGTAGGGCGGGGAGGTGACCACGGCGTCTACGGTGCGCGACGGGTGGGCGCGGCGGCAGTCGGCCACCTTCACCTCGGCGGCGGGGGTGTTCGGCGGCACGGCGGCGGCGAGGTCCTCCAGGCGGCGCCCCAGCTCACGCACCTTCTTGTGAAAGAGGATGGACGTGGTCTCCTCGGGGCGGTGCCGGGCGACCTTGGCCTGGCGCGTGTCGCTCTCACGCATCGAGACCTTCACCAGGATGCTCGACAAGGCGAAGATGAGGAGCTCCTGCACCTCCTGGGGCGCGCCCTTGATGCCGACGCGGATGCCCTCCAGCTCGCGGGCGACGTGCTCCTCGTAGTACGGCGCGACCTCCCGCACGGCGGCGTCCCGGGGCAGGTCGGGGTAGACCTTCGCGCTCTCGGCGATGCGGCGGCCCCAGGAGCGCATCCGGGAGATGATCTCCAGCGGCAAGACCTGGCTGCGGGCGTGGGCGACGAGCACGGCGACGGGGTTCACGTCGGAGCCCACGGCGCGGCGGCCCAAGGTCATCGCCTCGACGACGACGGTGCCGCCGCCGCAGAACGGGTCCCAGACCGAGCGCCCGCCGACGAGCTCCAGGAGCGCCTTCGCGGCGTCGGGGTGTAAGGCGGCGGGGTAGGTGTGAAAGCCGTGGGTGAGGCGATCCTCACGGCCGGTGACCGCGAGGGCCTCGGCCAGCGGCTCGGCGAGGTCCGGCGCCCCCTGCATCTCCAGTCGTTCCACCGGGCGCCAGCCCGCGGTGCGCACCTTCTCAGACATTCTTCGCTCCCTCAGCCGCTGTAGATCTCATCTTGGGTGATCGCCGCCAGCACCCAGGCCCGCTCCGCCGCGCTGAGCTGGGTGCCGCAGTACCCGCACACGCCGCCTTCGCTGACGCGGTCGAGGGGGGCGGAGCAGCTCGGGCAGCGCTCGGGGTCGGGCTCGGTGAAGGGCAGGCCTTGGGCGCGCACGAAGGTCCAGTACTCGGAGAAGATCCGAGGCTGGGTCGCGCTGCCGCCCACGACGCGCCCGGCGGCGTCGGTCGTCCAGTCGCGCATCCGGGCCTCGATCCGCGCGGTGATGGACTCGTAGTAGGGGTCGTGGGTGATCTTCACGACGGTCACGTTGAGCACGTTGACGTCCTCGACGTGGTTCTTGAGCCCCTGGGCGGCCTGCTGGGCGAGCTGCTGCCGGTGGGCGGCGAACAGCGGGTCCGTGAGGTAGGGCCGGGCGTCCTCCCAGCGACCCGTCGCCCAGGCGCCCTGCACCCGGGTGAAGATCGCCGTGAAGCTCTCAATGGCCGCCGCCGGGCGCAGCTCGGGGTGGCGCCGCAGAAGCGCGGCCCGGGCCTCGGGGAGATCCTTGGCGTAGACCGTCGGCAGGTCCGTGCCGACCTCGACGCCGCCGCCTAAGGTGAGCGCCGCGGGGCGCACGGGGCGCTCCTCAAGGGTCTCCCGGGCCTCAAGCTGCCACAGGAGGCGACCGTCGCGGCGGTAGGCGCCGCAGGAGCTGCAGGCCCCGGCGTCGTCGGTCTCCGCGGGGCTGCCGCAGGCCGGGCAGCAGAGGCGGAGCAGCTTGTCGGGGCCGGGGCTCCGGGCGTCGGCGTCCTTTCGTAGCGTCCAGCGCTCTCGGCGGTAGGTGCGCTGGGCGGCGTCGCCTTGGCCCCGCACGAGGTTCACCTCAAACTCCAACACGACTTCAGCACGATCCCCACGAAGCCCGGCGCCGACGACGCGGGTGGCGCCGATGAGCAGCTCGTCGAGGGCCTCCGGCGGCTTAGACCGGAGGGTCTGCTCCAGCTCGGGGCTGAGGTAAGGCCGGAGCGGCTCAAGCTCACCCTTGGCTGCAGAGCGGAGCACGAGGTTGTAGACCCGCTGGCTCCAGGTCACGAGCAGCAGCTCGCTCAGGCCGGGATCCCGGGCCCGGAGGGCGTCGAGGGAGGCCACGGGCGGCGGGCGCGGCGGGCGCGCGGGGCGGGGAGTGTCGCGGCGGTGGTGTACGGTGCGGCGGTCGTCCCGGCGCCCGGAGCGGCTCCGGCTGACGACGACGAAGATCACGATGAGGGTCAGCGGGATGCCGATGGCGGGGTGGTGCCACAAGAGCCAGAGGAGCAGGCGCAAGAGCCCCTCGGTCAGAAGGCCGTCGCCGCCGCCACCTCCGCCGCCGGAGCTCCCGCCGCCGCCGCCGCCGAAGCCTTCACCGCCGCCGACGCGCGCGAAGGCCTCCCCGCCGAGGAGCGCGAGGGCCAAGAGCACGATGGCGCGCTGGAGGGGGCTCACCCGCGCACCCGCAGGCGGTTGGGCAAGGCGTTCACCTCAGGCGCGTCGCCTTGGGGAAGCCGTGCCGCGAGGCGCTCGCCAAGGGCGCTCACGAGGGTGAAGACCTCCTCTTCGGTGTCGCAGCGGCGGGGGAGGCCGCCGAGGTCGGCGTCGGTGAGCAGGGCGCGGGCGCCAGAGTCGGCGATGACCCGGTGCTCGCCCTCTAGGGCCGAGATGTAGACCAGCACGCCGATCCGCTCGGCGGTCTCGGCGACGCGCTCCTCGGTGAAGATCGCGGCGGCGGCGGCGCTGACCTGGGCCCGGCGGCGCTCGGCGCTGGCGAGGCCACGGAGGAGCTCTGGCGAGCGGGAGACGAGCCAGCCCGTGAGCCCGCCGACCATCGCGAGGTCAAGCGGGATCCACATCGCGTCGAAGGTGATCGGCGAGAAGAACATGACGAGGTACGCGCCCAAGGCCGTGACCGCGCCGACCGCCCAGGCGAGGTCGTCGTAGCGGCCGGAGCGCGGCGCGGCGACGACGACGATCTCCGCGCGGGTGTCGGCCTCGGCGGCGGTCACCGCGGCCTCCAGCGCCGTCGCGAAGCGTTCATCAGGGTGGAACATCGGTCTGACGTAACCGATCAGGCGCGTCGGCCACGCACGACACGATCGTTCCCGGCGAGGTCGCGCAAGATCTCCACGTCCACGAGCCCGGCGGACTCGAAGAGGCCCTTCACCGCCGCGCCTTGGTCATGTCCGATCTCCACGAGCACCCCCTGGCGGGCGCGGCGCGCGGCCTCGGGGATGAGGCGGCGGTAGACGACGAGGCCGTCCTCGCCGCCGTCTAAGGCGAGGCTCGGCTCAAACTTCGCCACGTCGAGGCTCGGCAGCAGCCCGGCGTTGATGTAGGGCGGGTTGGACACGACCCAGTCCAGCGGGCGGTGCGGCGGGATCGGCGTGAGCAGGTCGCCGCGGAGGCTCGCCACACGCTCGCCCAAGGCGTGGCGGGCGACGTTCCGCTTGAGGTACTCAAGCGCCTCGGCGCTGAGCTCCGTGGCGTAGACCTTGGCCTGGGGGCGCTCCTTGGCCAGCGCGAGGCCGATGGCGCCGGTCCCGGCGCAGACGTCAGCGATGAAGACCTCGGCATCAGCGGGGATCCACTCCAGCGCCGCGGTCACCAAGGTCTCGGTGTCGGGGCGGGGGATGAGCACGCCGGGGCCCACCTCAAAGCTCATCGACCAGAACTCGCGCTGGCCGACGATGTAGGCGTAGGGCTCGCCCCGGCCGCGGCGGCGCACGGGCTCCCGGGAGGCCTCCAGCTCCGCCGGGGTCACCGGGCGGTCGTAGTTGAGGAAGAGCTGCAGGCGCTCCATGCCCAAGGCCGTCGAGAGCAGGAGCTCCGCCTCAAAGCGCGGGTTGGGGATCTTTCGCTCCGCGAGGAAGGCCTGGGTCTTCTTGAGCAGGTCGAGGACCGTCAAGGGCGCCGACATTCGCTCAGAGCCCCTGGGCCGCGATGGCCTCGGCCTGGTAGTGCGCGATGAGGCCGTCCACCAGCTCGTCCAGATCCCCCTCCACCATCCGGTCCAGCTTGTAGAGCGTGAGGTTGATGCGGTGGTCGGTGACGCGGTTCTGGGGGAAGTTGTAGGTGCGGATACGCTCGGAGCGGTCCCCGGTGCCGACCTGGGCCTTGCGGGCCGCGGCCTCCTCAGCGTGCTGCTCGCTGCGTTTGGCGTCGAGCAGGCGCGCGGAGAGCACCTTCATCGCCTTGGCGCGGTTCTTGTGCTGGGACTTCTCGTCCTGGCAGATGACGACGAGGCCCGAGGGGATGTGCACGATGCGCACCGCGGAGTCCGTGGTGTTCACCGACTGGCCGCCGGGGCCCCCGGCGCGGAACACGTCGATGCGCAGCTCGGTCTCGCTGATCTTGATCTCGATCTCTTCGGGCTCGGGGAGGATCGCCACCGTCGCCGCCGAGGTGTGGATGCGGCCTTGGCTCTCCGTCGCGGGGACACGCTGCACGCGGTGGGTGCCCGACTCGTACTTGAGGTGCGAGTAGGCGCCCTGGCCGCTGACCGCGCAGATGACCTCCTTGAAGCCCGCCCGGCCGCCCGCGCCGCTGGCCGTGAGCTCGCTGGAGGAGAGCACCTCAAGCTTGAAGCCCTTGGCGTCGCAGTAGCGCTGGTACATGCGCAAGAGGTCCCCGGCGAAGAGCGCGGCCTCGTCGCCGCCGGTCCCGGCGCGGATCTCCAGCACCACCGGGCGCCCCTCGTAGGGGTCCTTGGGCAGGAGCATGATCCGCAGGCTCTGCACGAGGCCGTCGATGCGGGCGGCGAGGGCCTGGCGCTCGTCTTGAACGAGCTCACGCATCTCCGGGTCGGCCATCAGCTCGTCGAGCCCGGCGAGCTCTTCGCGGGCGCGCTGAAGCTGGCGCCAGGCGTCCACGAGCGGCGCGATCTCGGCGCTCTCTTGGGTGACCTCACGCATACGCACGCGGTCGTTCGCCAGGGCCGGGTCCATCAGGGCCCGGTTCAGCTCTTCGTAGCGCGCCTCGACCTTGACCAGCCGCTCGTCAAACATGTCGAATCCCGATCGCAGAAAACCCCCGGCTGCTCCTCAAGAGGAGGCGGCCAGGGGCCTTCATGGCGGACGCTGCGAGGATCAGCTCGCCGCGTTCATCTTGTACTTACGCATGAACCGATCCACGCGGCCCTCGGAGTCCACGAGCTTCTGCTTGCCGGTGTAGAACGGGTGGCAAGCGTTGCAGATCTCGACGCCGATGCTGGGGACGGTGGCGAAGGTGGTGAACTTGTTCCCGCACACGCAGGAGACGTTGCACTCGGTGTAGTTGGGATGGATGCCGGCTTTCATGATGTCTCCAAGGGGAGGGCCTCCCGAGCGTGGGGGGCAGGACACACCCCCATTACGCGGCCTCACGGGCTTGTCAAGCCGCGGAGCACGCTCGGGGCCCGCTCAGCCCGTGGTCACTTGACGCAGGAGCGCCTCATTGGTTTCATGACGGCCGAGCGCGGTGAGCACCCACTCCATGTCGGCCACGGCGTGGCCCTGCATGGCCTGGCGCATGAGATCGACCCGGGCGAGGGCGGCGGGCTCCAGGAGCTTCTCGTCGCGGCGGGTGCCCGAGCGGAGGAGGTCCACGGCGGGGAAGATGCGGCGCTCGGCGACCCGGCGGTCAAGCACAAGCTCCATGTTGCCCGTGCCCTTAAACTCCTCGAAGATCACCTCGTCCATGCGGGAGCCCGTCTCGACGAGCGCCGTGGCGAGGATCGTGAGCGAGCCGCCCTGCTCGACGGAGCGCGCCGCGCCGAAGAACCGCTTGGGCCGGTGCAGCGCCGCGGCGTCTACGCCGCCGGAGAGGAGCTTGCCGGAGCTCGGCACGACGTGGTTGTAGGCCCGGGCGAGGCGGGTCAAGGAGTCGAGGAGGATCACGACGTCGTGTTTGTCCTCCACGAGCCTGCGGGCGCGCTCGATGACCATCTCGGCGACCTGGACGTGCCGGGCCGGGGGCTCATCAAATGTGGAGGCGATGACCTCCCCACGCACCGAGCGCTGCATCTCGG
>JAKLKD010000279.1 GCA_023150845.1 Myxococcota bacterium
GCCTCGTCGAGCTGTCCGCGCGCCTCCAGCACGTCGGCGATCTTGCTCATGGTGATGGCTTTGGCGCGCACGTCGCCGAGCCGCTCGAAGGCGGGGAGTACCTCCTCCCTGCGAATGCGGAGGGCCTCGTCGAGCTGTCCGCGCGCCTGGAGCACGTCGGCGATCCCGCCCATGGCGATGGCCGTGTGGTGCGCGTCCCCCAGCCGCACAAACACCGGGAGCGCCTCCTCCCTCAACAAACGGAGCGCCTCCTCTGGCTCGCCGCTGAGGTGCAGCAGGTCCGCGAGGTGAAGCGAGACCCTCGCCGCGCCGCGCTCGTCCCCCGCGCGCTCAAGGTCGGCGCGCAGCGCACGAAGGCCCTCGGTGCTGAGCCCTGAGCCGTAGCTTCCCAGGGGTGTCGTCGGCACGCCGTCCCTGCGCGCCCCCTCCGCCCGCCAGACCCCCGCCACCGCCACCAGTCCGAGCCGCTCGGCCAAGCCCAGGGCCTCAGCGCCCACCCCGGCAGCCCGCACAAGCTCCAGCAGAATGTCCCACTCCCCGTTCGCGACGGTGACCACCGGGCTCGGCGCCTCGGCGAGCGTCTGTGTGGGGTTCAGCGCCCGCCGCGCGGCCTCGACGCCAGGGGACAACACGCCGAGGGACGCTAAGCGCTCGGTGGCCTCGGCCCAAGGCGCCGGGCGGGCGTCCAAGGCGCGGATCGACTCCTCAAGGACGCCGGGATCCGCGAGCACGAGGCCGTGCCGCGGGCGGGCCTCAGCGTGGGCCACGAGCGCGCTCAACAGCTCGTCCGCCGCGTGTACGCCCGTGAGCCACACCGGCAGAGAACCCCGCCGGGGGGCTCGGCGGATGGTGGAGCGCCAACACCGAGGCGTCTTGGCGGCACTGCTCCAGGGCATCCAACACAAAGGACGACTCATGCGGCGGCACGGTCACCGTGAGGCTCACCCAGTCGAAGAAGTCCTGGGCGTGCAGCTTGAGGGTCTGTACGTCCTCGGCGGTGCACCAGAGCAGGAGCACCAGCCTCCGCGACCGCACCACGGTGCGAAAGAGGTTGAGCCAGGTGGCGAAGCGACCCGAGTTGAGCAGCACCACCGCCGCGCCCTCGGGGGCCTCCGAGAGCCGAGTGGCGTCGGTGAGCACCTCCACGGGGCCTTGTGATGTGCGCTCAATGTGCGTGATCAGCGCCTCGGCGGCGGCGTCATGCGCCCCCGTCAACAGCACGATACGTCCGGCCCTCGGCAGCCGGAGGATGACGCTCAGCCTTTGGAGCCAAGCGGCTTGAGGATGTGCATCATCAGGAGGGGGTGTGGGAGGTACCATTTGCTCTCGTTCGGGTAGACGAGGAGGCAGTTCTTTTGGAGCAGATCCAGGGCGATCTGGCCGTCGGGCAGACGGCGACGCGGGTCCGCCAGCAGCTCAGTGAGGAGATCGAGCTCGGCGCTGTTCAGGCCCTCCTCTCGCTCGCGGCGCAGCGTGTCTATCGCCCGGCGCACATGCTCGTCTTCAGCGCGGGGGGCGTCGTCCAAGAGCGCCTCCACCGCCGTCTCGGTCATGAGCTTCATGAAGTCGCGCAGGCGCCCGCCGGAGCTGTACGCCAGCCGCCGCACCTGCGCTGCGCTGACCGGGGCGACCCCTGGGCAGACGGCCTCAAACCGCCGCGCCACCAGCTCCTCAAAGAACTGGAGTCCCTTCGTGTTGGGTACTTCGGGCTGGTCGCGGTCCACCACGGGCACGAAGGTGAAGACGTGGTAGCTCCACTTGCTCAGGCGGCTGCTGTGTCGCTGATACAGCCCGAGCTGCATGCTGACCACCGCGTCGCAGCGCAGCTCGGCGAGTAAGCTCGACTCCACGAGCAGGTTCTTGAAGGTGTCGTTGTCCTCGATTCGATCGAGGCCGTCGATGATGAGCACTACGTCTCGACCGGCGCGCACCCGGATGTTGTCAAGCAGGGCGTTTGTGGCCCGCAGCGCCGCCTCAGCGATGGTCTCTTGGTCACCCTCGGCAGGGGCGCGGCTGCCGACTCGCCAGCCGAAGGTATCTTTGGCCACAGAGAAGGTCTTGAGCCCTAACTCCGCCGCGCCGCGCGCCAAGGAGAACCCCGCCGAGGCGCCCGCGACCGCGCCCACGCCTCCGGTCAGCGCGGCGCCCGCGGCGGCCCCGGAGAGCCCGCCGACGAGCAGGGCCACGCTTTGCGCCAGCTCGTGGACGCTCAGGGCGGGAGCGCTCGCGCCGTGGACCGCGCGGTTCAGCGCGGTGAGGGCGTCCTGAAGGTCGGAGATCAGCGCGCTCGGCGTCTTCTCAGGCAAGGCGTCGTCTTCAGCGAGCCGCGCGACGGCGAGTCCGAGGAGGCCGATGAGCTCGCCGACCTTGAGGCGGTTCAGCGCGGGCACACCGCCGAGGCCCCGCTCAAAGTGGGCGAGGAGGTCCAAGAAGACCACGACCTTGTGCGGCGCGATGCGCTGGAGCGTCGCCCGGAGCTCCGTCGTCTTGCCGCTGCCGATGCCGCCCGCGAGGGCGAACTTCTGGTGGGGCAGCCGCGCCCGTAGGCGCTTGACGATGTTCTCAGAGACGGGGTTGTAGTTCTCGCGGGGCGCCCGCAGCGCCGCGCCCGCGGGCTCCGCCGGATCGAAGACCTCGATCACGCGCTCCCATAGGCTGGGCGGGGTGCTCAGGGCGTCGCTCATCACCGGACCTCTTGAGGGCTTTGCAGGGCCTTGAGCTTACTTCACACGCGCACCCCGGACAAGCGAGCCCCTGACCCTAGCCCCCAAACCCACACCGAAACCCCATCCCCGAGTAGAAGAAGTCCGGCTCATGGAACGTGCGGTTCCGGTTGCGATAGTCCTCCTCGCTCCCGATCCCGCCGCCGCGCAGCACCCGGAACGTGCCCTTGGGCTCCTCCCAGGCGATGGAGGTGGTGGGCGCCCCGGTGTAGTCGTCGTGGAACCAGTCCTGCGTCCACTCGAAGGCGTTGCCGCTTAAGTCACACAGACCTTGGGCGGTGTTGCCCAGGGGCTTGGAGCACACGGGCCAGGTGCCCTCAGCGTCGCAGGTGTCGGGCATCACGGCGCGGTCGCAGCTCGGCTCCTCGTCGCCCCAGGGGTAGAGCGGCGGCTGGCCCTCGCTGCGGGCGGCGTACTCCCACTCGGCCTCGCTCGGCAGGCGGCCGCCTACGAAGGCGCAGAAGGTGGTCGCCATCTCAAAGTTCACGCAGTTCATGGGGTGGTCGTCGCGACCGTCTTTGCCCCAGTTGCAGCGGGAGGGCACGTCGTCGGGGTTCGCCACCGAGGCGCAGACGCCAGACTCCACACAGACGGCGTACTCGGCCACGGTCGTCTCGTGAACGGCGAGGTCGAAGGCGTAGACCAAGACCTCACGCACCGGGCGCTCGTGGTCCTCGCCGCCGCTGACGGTGCCCATCTCAAAGCTGCCCTCACAGAAGCGCACCACGTCGAGGCCGCCCCGGCGGTGGGTGGCGCCACAGTCCACCTCGGGGACGCTGTCCCCGGGGAGCGGGCCGCTGTCGTCGGTGGGGGCCTCGCCTTTACACGCCAAGAGGATCAGCCCCAGGATCACGGGGCCCCCAGCCGGGGCAGGCGGTGGGCGGTGAGCGCCGAGACGGCGTAGGCGCCGAGCGCGACGCCGAAGGCGAGGTCGTAGCCCACGAGGCGCGAGGCGAAGACGGTGCCGAGGCCCGCGACCACGCTCATCCAGCCGTTCAGGGCCCAGGCCCAAGGCACGATGGCCCCGGCCTCGGCGCGCAGGAGCGACATGCCGAGGCTCCAGGGCATGCCCATGACGAGGCCCAGCGGGGTGAGCGCCAGGGCGACCAGGGCCACACGCTCGTCGAGGGGGCGGCCCAAGGAGGTCTCGTGGAGGAGCTCGGGCACCACCCAGGCCTGCACGGCGCCGAGGATCAGGATGACGATGAGGGCGAGCTGCAAGGCGGGGGCGCGGCGGGCCTCGGGCAGGCGACCGGCGAGCACGCTGCCCACGCCCGAGCTGAGCAGCATCGTGAGCAGCACGGCGGTCACGGCGTAGGTCGGGTGGCCGACGAACAGCGCGAGCTCGTGGATCAAGGCGATCTCGATGGCGAGGTAACCGTAGCCCAGGCCCGCGACGTAGAGCAGCGTCGCCGCGCGGTCGGCGCGGGGGCCGGGCAGGGGCTCGCGGCTCAGGACGAGGGGGGCGCCCAAGAGCACGAGGCCGAAGGCCAAGGTCATCAGGGCCTGCACGGCGAGCGCGTGGTAGACGACGGCCATGGGCTCGACGTCGCCTTCGCCTTGGCCCAAGGCGCGCTTGAAGCCGAGCTTCAGGGACTCCCAGGCCTCCTCCCGGCCCTCGGTGTAGGGGCGGTCGTCGGTGATGAGCACGCCCTCGGCCAAGGTCTCCTGGATGCGGCCCCGGTTGCGGTCGATGGGGTCGAGCCAGATCGCCTGCTTGGGGTAATGCTCCGCCAAGATCGAGCGCACGGCGTCACGCTGCTCCACCGTCCACGGCGACTTCCGCACGAGCATCACCGTGGCCTCACCCTTGATGAGCAGGATGTGGTCGCTCGCGCGCTTGGCGCCGCGCTCCCGCAGGGCCTCGGCGGCCGCCCGGGCGATCTCTTTGGTGCGGGCGCCGCGGCCGAAGGAGAGCACGCCGTCGGGGCTCAGGTGGTCGAGGTAGGTGCCGAAGGCCTCCTTGGACTCCAAGAGCGACGGCGACCAGGCGTTCGACATGAGCCCGGCGGAGGAGTGCAGGTTCGCGTGCACCATCTGGATGATGTCGTACTGCCCCGGCGCGTGCAGGATCGCCGAGCGGCCATCGGCGACGACGCGGCGGGTGCCCTCCTGGCGGTAGGGGTTGGCGCGATCGTCGGGGAAGAGCTCGTAGACGGCGTCGCCGATGGCGGCGATGTCGATGGCGTCGATGTCGGTGAAGCCGTAACGCTGGGCGACGGAGACCTCGGGCCCGGCGCTCGCCGCGAGGATCGCGACCTTTCCCGGCGGCGACTTGAGGCGGTAAACGAGCGCCCGGTTGACCTCCCGGGTGAGGCGCTCACGCTCCTCCAGGGTGCGCACGACCTGGGAGGCCGAGGTGTTGTCCAAGAGCGCGTAGGTGCCCCGGGCGTCCTCGTGGATCGCGATGCGGGTGAGCGGCGTCCAGCGCACCCAGGTCACGTTCTCTTCGCTGTAGCCCGCGGCGTAGACCACCTTGAGCACGTCGCCTTGGGTGGCCGCGGCGCTGAGCCCCAGGGCGGCGAGCAGGCTCACCCCGCTCACCAAGACGCCGGGGCGGGTGGCGGTGGCGGCGAAGAGGCCGAGCGCGCTCGCCGAGGCGACGGCCATGGACACGAAGGCGAGATCCGGGGCGCTCAGGCGCTCCAGCAAGGGGATGAAGGCCAAGGCGCCGACGGCCCCGCCGATGAGGTCCGCGCCGTACAAGGCGCCGATGCGCTCCCGGCGGCGGTGAAAGGCCGCGGCGAAGGCCAAGCCCGCGAAGGCGAAGGGCAGGGTGAGCGGCACCATCAAGGCCGCGAGCCAGGGCCCGCTCACGAGCTCCCAGGCGACCTGGCTGCGCTCGGCGAAGTCCCCCGGGGGCTCGGCGAACTGGCCGACGACGGGGAAACGGAGGGCGCAGACGGCCCCCAAGGCGCAGGCGAGGCCTTGGGCGAGGCTCACCCAGCCCAGGCGGCGCTCCAGGCCCTCTTCAGGCATCCACTGGGGGCGGAGCTGCTGCACGACGGCGCCGAGGCTGATGCCCAGCATCGCGAGGCTCAGCGCGAGGTGCGCGAAGGAGGCGAAGAGCACGACGCCGAACACGCGGGTCAGCGCGAGCTCGAAGAGGAGAAGCGAGGCGCTCAGGCCGAACATGGTGGCCGTCAAGGCGCGGGCAGGGGTCCAGATCATGCGCCCGAAATAACCTGCCGTCGGTGCCTGTCGCGCTTGCGCGCGGTCCTCCCCTCAGCTAGTGCTCTGCGTCGTAGCGCGCCGCGTTTCGCTGCTGTCCTGCAACATGAGGCTCCTGTGTCCACCGATCGCCCCACCGCCCCCGAGAGCGTCCACTTCATCCGCGCCATCATCGACCAGGACAACCGCAGCGGGAAGTGGGGCGGCCAGGTGGTCACCCGTTTCCCTCCCGAGCCCAACGGCTACCTGCACATCGGCCACGCGAAGTCCATCTGCCTCAACTTCGGCCTCGCGAAGGAGTACGGCGGGCGCTGCCACCTGCGTATGGACGACACGAACCCCACCAAAGAGGACGTGGAGTACGTCGAGTCCATCCAGGAGGACGTGCGCTGGCTGGGCTTTGACTGGGGTGAGCACTTCTACTTCGCCTCGGACTACTTCGCGCGCATGTTCAGCTTCGCCGAGGAGCTCATCCTCAAGGGCAAGGCCTATGTCTGCTTCCAGACCGAAGAAGAGATGCGCGCCACCCGCGGCACGGTGACCGAGCCTGGCACGCCGTCGCCTTGGCGCGACACGGCCCCTGAAGAGAACCTCCGCCTCTTCCGCCAGATGTGCGCGGGGGAGCTGCCCGACGGCCGCTGTACCCTGCGGGCCAAGATCGACATGGGCCACCCCAACATGAAGATGCGTGACCTGCCTATGGTGCGCATCCGCCACGCCCACCACCACCGCACGGGCGACCGCTTCTGCGTCTACCCGCTCTACGACTTCGCCCACTGCCTCTCGGACAGCGTCGAGGGCATCACACACTCCATCTGCACCTTGGAGTTTGAGAACAACCGCGAGCTCTACGACTGGTTCTTGGACAACCTCGACGGGGTCCACCACCCCCAGCAGATCGAGTTCGCCCGCCTGCGCCTGAGCTACACCGTGATGAGCAAACGAAAGCTCCTCGCCTTGGTGAAGGACGGTCAGGTCTCGGGCTGGGACGACCCCCGCATGCCCACCATCGCCGGCCTGCGCCGCCGGGGCGTCACGCCCGAGGCCATCCGGGACTTCGCCGAGCGCATCGGCGTGGCCAAGGCCAACTCGACGGTGTCCGTGGAGCTCTTTGAGTCCTGCATCCGCGACGACCTGAACACCCGGGCGCCCCGGGTCTTGGCCGTGGCGCGGCCCCTGAAGGTCACCCTCACCAACTGGCCCAAGGGCCGGGTCGAGGAGCTCGACGCGCCGCTGTGGCCCCACGACGTGCCCAAGGAGGGCAGCCGGATCCTGCCGTTCTCGGGCACGCTGTACATCGAGCGTGACGACTTCGCGCTCAGCCCCCCGAAGGGCTGGCACCGCCTCGCCCCGGGCGGTGAGGTGCGCCTGCGCCACGCCTACGTCATCCGCTGTGATGAGGTGGTGCAGGACGCCGCGGGGGAGGTTGTCGAGCTGCGCTGCTCGGTGGATCTCGACACCCGCTCCGGCAGCGCCGCCGCCGACCGGAAGGTCAAGGGCACGATCCATTGGGTGAGCGCCGACCACGCATTGCCCGCGGAGCTGCGCCTCTACAGCCGCCTGTTCCGCGTCGAGGACCCCGACGCCGCCGAGAGCTACGCCGAGGCCTTGAACCCCGACTCCTTGGAGATCGTGCGCGGCGCCCTCGTCGAGCCCGCCGTCGCCACGATGCCCAAGGACGCCCGCCTGCAGTTTGAGCGCCAGGGCTACTTCTGGGCCGATCCCAAGGACTCCAAGCCCGGGGCCTTGGTCTTCAACCGGATCATCTCCCTGAAGGACTCCTGGGCGAAGGCCCAGCCCGCCCCGGCCCCCGCGCCCGCGGCGAAGAAGGCCGAGCCCGCGAAGGCCGAGCCCAAGGGCCACGCGCCGACGGTGAGCCCGGCGGCGGAGGCCCTCGCCCAGCGCCTCGGCGTGGCGGCGATGG